>JAISZP010000222.1 GCA_031269135.1 Deltaproteobacteria bacterium
GTATGTTAAGCGCAGTTCTCTTGCGCTTTACTTCTTTAGTGCGCAGCGGGCTTCACAGCAGAGGCGATTAACGGGTCTTAGTTGGTCATGGAAAAATGAGAGAAATGTAGAAAGCGGGGTTTTTAGGCGAGATTGTTCTGAAAACTGGAGTAATATTAAGACGTTGCTTTAAAGGAATGTTCAGTGTGAAGGAATGTTCACAGCAGAAGATATCTCACGATGTTGAAGGGTTATTTTGGTGTGTGAAGCTATCTTCACAGCTGTGCGATTCTGGTTTTAGCTAGGAATTCAGAGGCTTTTGAGGGTTTTGCTGTATTCGAGATCTTTGAATGCCTTTGATTTTTTTGAAAGTTTTGCCGACTTTGGGGGCAGGGCTGACTCGCTGTGAAGTTGGATTCACATAAGAGAGCCGCTAGAGCGCTAATTGGGTCGGCAAAGCGCACTGCTGCGATCTTCGTCTCTCTAAGAACCACCCTTGCTTAGACGCTCTCGCATAAATATTTCTTCCATGACTCTGTTCTTATGGCTCTCTTTTGCGGCTCACTTTTATGACTCTCTGTTACGTTCTCTTTCCCGACTCTCTTTTACGGTTCATTTTTACAGCTATTGGTCGCCCCAATCGTTTCGGACCGCTTTCGCTGTTTAAGCGCTCTTCAGCACCACATCGCGGCGTCACACCGCCGCAACACATCAAACCACCACATCGCAGCGCCACACCTCAGCGCCGCATCGCGCCGCCACGCCGCACGACCTGATGCGCACCTACCCAAACTCGCCGAACTGAGCTATAATAACCAGGTTATATCGGCAAGGTCATATCGGCAGAGCCATATCTGCAAAGCCATATCGGCCAAAGCCCTGTCGGCGAAGCCATATAGACAAAGCCATATAGGCAAATCTCTGATGCCGCTCATCGCCGAAACGAAAAAAACGGATAACCGTCAATAAACGTCAGTCGAGGCCTCGACATCTTCCAACCATCTCATCATAAACCGACCGGAGCGGTCTTTAATAAGTCAATATGCCAAGCGACACCTTTGAAAATCTAGATCCCGGCATCCTTCACATCGGACTTGACGTCGGCTCCACCACCATAAAGACGGTAGTCATCGACGGCTTCGGCAAAATCCTTCATCAAAGTTACGAGCGCCATTTTTCGGAAGTCCGCAAGACTATGGTCGGCATCATAGTCGGGGCGCTGGATAAGTTTCCGGATAGAACAGCCACTTTAGCGGTCGCAGGTTCCGGAGGCATCAGCGCCTCCAAGCTTTTGGGAGCGGAATTCGTCCAAGAAGTGGTGGCCGGCGCCGAAGCCATAAGAAGACTGATCCCCCGCACCGATGTAGCCATCGAACTCGGCGGCGAAGACGCGAAACTCACCTTCTTCGACGCCGGAATCGATCAGAGGATGAACGAGACCTGCGCCGGAGGCACCGGGGCGTTCATCGACCAGATGGCCGCCTTTCTTCGCACCGATCCTCAGGGACTAAACGAACTGGCGAAAAAGGCCACAACCATCTTTCCCATCGCCGCACGCTGCGGGGTCTTCGCCAAGGCCGACATTCTGCCTCTTTTAAACGAGGGCGCAGCTCAGCCGGACATAGCGGCCTCGATTTTTCAATCGGTGGTCGATCAAACGATCGGGGGGCTGGCTTGCGGCCGCAGGATCTGCGGAAACGTGGCCTTTCTGGGCGGGCCGCTGTTTTTCCTATCGGAACTCAGAAAGCGTTTCATTGAAACCTTAAAGCTCGCTCCACAAGAAGTCATCTGTCCGGCCGAGGCCCAGTTGTTCGTCGCCTTGGGGGCGGCCTTCATCTCTAAGAACACTTCAGCCAAAACCACCCGGCAGTGGACCAAGCAGGCCAAGGATCTCGAAGGTCTGGGAATCGTTCCGGAGATAAGTCCCCTTCCGCCTCTGTTCGCAAATTTGCAGCAGCTCAAAGATTTTCGCGAACGCCACGAACGGGCGAGACTTCCGAGAGCGGACTGGCCCGACTGCGGAAACGTCTTTTTAGGCTTGGACGCGGGTTCCACTACGACCAAGCTGGTGGCCTTGGACGCCGAAAAGCGTCTGGTGTACTCCCATTACGGACCCAATTACGGAAATCCGCTTAAATCCGCCATGCTCGCGCTCCTGGCCTTTTATGAAGCCGCTCCTCCTTCGGTGAGAGTGACGCGCTCGGTCGTCACCGGCTACGGAGAGGCCCTTATCCAAGCGGCTTTAGGAGTGGATTTAGGCGAGGTCGAGACGGTGGCTCACTATAAGGCTGCGGCTAGTTTCGTCCCGGATGTGAGCTTCATCGTCGACATCGGAGGGCAGGACATTAAGTGTCTTTCGGTCAAAAACGGGATTATCGAAAAGCTCATGCTCAACGAGGCCTGTTCTTCAGGGTGCGGGTCTTTTCTCGCGACCTTCGCCGGCACCTTGGGTCTAGACCCGGAGGGGTTCGCCAGAATGGCTCTTTTAGCCGACAGACCCGTCGATTTGGGAAGCCGCTGCACGGTTTTCATGAACTCCAAAGTCAAGCAGGCTCAGAAAGAGGGCGCCCAGGTGGGCGACATCTCGGCGGGTCTGTCTTATTCGGTGGTCAGAAACGCCCTTTATAAAGTCATCCGCATCAGTCGTCCCGAAGAACTCGGAGAGAAGATCGTGGTCCAGGGCGGCACTTTCTTCAACGACGCCGTCTTGAGATCTTTTGAGCTCTCGACCGAAAGAGACGTCGTCAGACCGGACATCGCGGGCTTGATGGGCGCTTTCGGGGCGGCTCTGATAGGCCTGACCGACTGGCAGGATGACCCTAAGCCCTCCACGCTCATCAGTCAAAGCGATCTTCAGGGTTTTTCCGTCTCCGCCCGCAACCTAAGATGCAAAAAGTGCGAAAACCACTGTCTGCTGACGATAAACAGCTTCTCCGACGGTCGGCGCTTCATTTCAGGCAACCGCTGCGAAAGAGGCGCCGGAACGAAAAGTCAGACGGCCGACCGAATCGACGCTCTGGCCAATAAAGCCCGCTTGGGAGACATTTCGGAGCGCTTGGCGAAACTCCCGACCCTGGGAGGGCTGGGACGACAGCTCACCGATTTCGATCAGCTTCCCAACTTGTTCGCCTGGAATCTTTACCGGCTCTTTCAAGTCTACAAACCCCATTCCCGGGGAAATTGCCGGGGAAGGGTGGGGATTCCAAGGGCCTTGGGCTTATACGAGACTTACCCGTTTTGGTTCACTTTTTTCAATCATTTGGGTTTTAGGGTGGAACTCTCGCCGCCCTCCTCGAAAGATCTCTTCAATTCCGCCTTGGACACCATCCCCTCTCAGACGGTCTGCTACCCGGCGAAGCTCGTCCACGGTCACATCTTGGCCCTTCTCAAAGAGAGGGTGGATTTCATCTTCTTCCCCTGCGCTCCCAGAGAACTTCCGGCCATATATCCGACCGTCGATCGCTACAATTGCCCGCTGGTGGGCAGCTACCCCGAGCTTATCCGCTTAAACTTGGACGCCATAGGCGACAGCGGAGTCAAGCTGTGCGCTCCCTTCGTCGATCTGGCCGCCAAGACCGCCAAACTGGCACAGCGGCTGGGAACGGAACTTTCATTTTTAAGACTCTCGATGGCTGAGCTCAAGGCGGCCATAACGGCTTCCCATTTAGAGCAAAAGCGTTACCGGGCCGACATCCGCTCCGCCGGTGAGAGAGCGCTTTCGCAGATAAGGAAAGCCAACCGCAGGGCCGTCGTCTTAGCCGGTCACCCCTATCATATCGACCCGGAAATCCATCACGGCATAGCCGATCTGATCACCGCCAACGGCCTGGGCGTTTTGTCGTCCGACTCCATCGATCATTTGGCGCCAAGCGAAATAAATCTTAGAGTCAGAGATCAGTGGATCCCGCATTCGAGGCTCTACCGAGCGGCTATGGTCTGCGCGGCCAATGAGGAATTGGAACTGGTCCAGCTTAATTCCTTCGGCTGCGGTCTCGACGCGGTCACCACCGACCAGGTGGCCGAGATAATCAAACAGGCGGGCAAGGTCTATACTCTTCTTAAGATCGACGAGGGCGCGAACTTGGGCGCGGCCAGGATCCGAGTGAGATCGCTTTTGGCCGCCATAAAAGAGCGCGGCCGCAAAAAGGCCGCCAATTCCACCGACAAGGTCTACTCCTTCGCGCCCACGACCGTGCAGAAAGGCATGGAACACAACTACACCCTCATCGCCCCCCAAATGTCGCCGATACATTTCCGCTTTCTGGCGCCTGCCCTGGCCCCTCTAGGCTACGACATCCGGTTGATACCGCACCTGGAAAGGCAGGCGGTCGACGAGGGTCTGCGTTACGTCAACAACGACGCCTGTTTTCCCGCTTTAGTCTCAATCGGTCAGATAATTCACGAACTCAAGAAGGGGGATATCGACGTCAGCCGCACGGCCGTGTTGATGAGTCAAACCGGCGGAGGCTGCCGGGCTTCGAACTATGTGGCCTTTCTTCGCAAAGCTCTCTCCGAGGCCCAGCTTGGGGAAGTCCCGGTTCTTCCGTGGACTCTCTCCGGCCAGGGCGAGAGCGCCATGATTTCGATAGACAGAGCCGGCTGGAGACGGATTTTGATGGGTCTTTTGACGGGCGACATGCTCCAAAGGCTGACGCTGGCCACTCGGCCCTACGAGATCGAACCCGGCAGTTCAGAGGCTCTATTCGAGAAATGGGTCCCCATCGCATCAAGAGCTGTCGCCACTGGCGACAAGAAGGCGTTTCACGAAAACATCGAAACCATGGCCGATGAATTCGCCGCTTTGGAGCTTCATCCCGCCGATAAGCCCCGAGTCGGGGTGGTGGGCGAGATCTTGATCAATTTCCACCCCGAGGCCAACAATCAGGTGATAGCCATCTTGGAGAACGAAGGCGGGCAAGCGATTTTGCCGGAACTGACGGACTTCTTTTTGTACTGTCTCTATGATGAAGTTTACCGCTACGATCACCTTACCGGTCGGCGCTTGACGAAATGGATAAATAATTGGCTTATAGGTTTCGTCGAAAAATACCGCTCCTCGATGCGGAGAGCTCTGGCCCGTCACCCCCGCTTCGGGCATTTGAACAGCTTCCGGGAACTTAAATCCGCCGGAGAGGGCTTGGTTTCGCTGGGCAATCAAAGCGGCGAGGGCTGGTATCTGGCGGCGGACATGGTATTGATGTTGGAAAACGGCATCAACAACATCTTGTGCCTCCAGCCTTTCGGCTGCCTGCCGAACCATATCACCGGAAAGGGCGTCGTCAAGGAACTCAAGCGCCGCTATCCGGAGGCGAACTTGGCCGCCGTCGACTACGACCCCGGCGCGAGCGAAGTCAATCAACTCAACAGAATAAAGCTGATGATGTCGGTGGCCAAAGCCGCTCAAAACGAAAAGCTCGACGAAAACTTAAGCGTGGTCGGGGAGATGGGAATGCGGCGAATCAAATCGAACAATTCCGAGCGCGATCGCAATCTTCATATCTTGAAGTATCATCAATAGGTCGGTGGAGCTCTATTTAGCTTAACATAACGACGAAGCCCAGCGATTGCGCTCGAAACTCATGCTATGCCGGAAGCCGAAATATCAGTCCAAAATTAAGCCGCTTTTCGGTCGCCCGTTTGAAAGGCCTGATTTGACCAGTTTACGGGCGGCAATACCGTCAAATAATGGAAATCACGAAAAAAACGAAATCAAAATAAATGAAATATTGAACTAAAAACCTCCCTATTACGGGAGGTTTTAGTTCAAGAATATCTTGATTTCATTTTTTTAGGTTTACTGTCGATCGCTATAAAGCCGCAGAGTCTTTCAGTTAAATGCAGACTGGATCATAGAAAGCATAAGATCGGAATTAAGGTTTCAGACGAAGAAATGGAATTGGTCAAAATGAAAAGAGACGAATTTCATAGTGAGTGGAATTACGAAATTTAACATTGTTAACGTAAATGTTA
>JAISZP010000136.1 GCA_031269135.1 Deltaproteobacteria bacterium
GGAGCAGCCCTTTGAAGGAGCAGGTTTGGCGGGCAGCGGCAGTCAAGGGAAGAAGGTGGCGAGTTCAATCAAAATCAGCCCGCTCCACAAGTGATCTCCGACGATATGCACGCAATAAATTGACGATAAACTGACGATAAAAACTGGCGACGTCCTGCAAGATTAATGAATTTACTTAGCTTTTGGTTATGCTGCATGCTATAATTAATGTTCGTTTAAAGAACAAACCGGAAATTATATAATCGGCGATGACGGCGAACTGCGGCGGCTGCAGCAACGCCTTGGTCGGCTTATCAAAGCGGATTTACATATGTTTAAGTCTAAAAAGCGTGATTGCAATCTGAATTTGCGTATAGATGTTGGCGCTGTATGATTTTTAAAAATAATCATATATATAAATTTTTCTATTATATATTATGAGTTTTTAAATATTTATAAATAAATTAGAGTTGTTTATGTATTGCTCGTTAAAGTTCAACAATCAACATTCAGCAGTCAACTGGAACTCTCGACACTCAACAGAGGTATCGACATCATGAAAATCATCGCTTTTATCGCAGTTTGCGCGGCGCTTTTTATTTCCGGGTGCGCGTCGGTTCCAATGGCGCCTCATGCGGAATCGGTTAAGGCGAAAGAATTTAACCCGCCTAGCGAAGGTAATGCCGGCGTTTACATTTATCGTAACAGTTTTGTGGGGCAAGCCCTCAAGAAAGACATACGGATTGACGGCAAATGTATTGGAGAAAGCGCTGCCAACGTGTTTTTTCATACCGAGGTCGAAGGCGACAAAACGCACCAAGTCACGACCGAATCAGAGTTTTCGCCAAATATTCTTGAGTTTTTTTTCGAAGCTGGGAAGAACTATTTTATTCGACAGTTCATCAAAATTGGGGTTTTTGTCGGCGGGGCGGATTTGGAACTAATCGAGGAAGAACAAGGCAAACGTGACGTCTCCAAACTCAACCTGGCCGCTCCTGGCACGTGTAGCGAAAAATGACCCCGTAATCACTACGCAGGCCTATAGGTTAATGCATTTAGGTCAATACATTTTTTATTCTTCGGCAGGACGTCTAATTGCGTTGTTTCTTTCTGCTTGGATCAAGAAAGGCAGTCATCGCGCAAACCAAAAGCGGTTCTGAAAATACTGAGCGCACACAAGTCGAAGCGCGCTAAAGTCTACGTGCGCACAAGTCGAAGCACGCTAAAGTCAAAGCGCACATTAACGGCCCCGGAGTTCCCAAAGAATCTCTCCGGCGCAAGACTTGGCGCAAACATCGCTCGTGAGGTTTTCAGTCTTTTGAGGAAGTTGGCGGGAATTCGTCCATATTATTGACCGCCCAGCGGATTTGTCGGCACATGCCCATCAGAAGGTCGCATTCGCCTTTAGTCAGCAGCGTGCGATTAAAGATCTTTTTGATGTTCATAAGCCAGTGACCGGGGTTGTCGGCTGGGAGAAATCCTATGCCGGTAAGAGTCTTTTCCAGCTCATCGTACATAAGGTTCAGGGATTTCTGGGGCGCGGCCTGCACAGCCGGCGGCGCGGGGAATTCTCCGCCTGCGGCTAGAAGCAGTTCGTAGCCGACTATCAGGACGGCTTGGGCTAAATTTAAAGAGCATGTCGCGCTTTTCGCGGTGGGGATACGGATGACTTTTTGACAGTAGCGCAGATCAGGCGTCGATAAACCCATCCTTTCAGGGCCGAACACAATGGCTATGGGGGATGGGTTTTCTCTATCGAGAAGTAGGGGAGCTATTTGGCGAGGGGTATGGAAGGCGCCTCGTCTGGCGCCTGCTCTGGCGGTGGTTCCGACTACGAGTTCGTAAGGCTCAAGAGCTGTACGCAGATCGCTGAAGATCTCAAGAGATTTCAGCACATCCAAGGCGTGAACGGTGGCGGTCGCTTCCATCAGCTCCCAGTTTATGGTCCTTGGGTTGACGACTATCAATCGCCCTAAGCCTGTGTTGGCTATGGCTCTGGCTGCGGCCCCAATGTTTTCCGGTTTCTGAGGCTCATTGAATATGACGTCGATATGAGAGCGGTCCAAGGACAAGGGACGGCGGTCGAGCTTGTGTTCAGGTCGCCCTGCCGTCCCCTGCTTTCTAGAAGCTTTCCTTAAACCTACGCTTGAAAGTTCCCTTGAACTGTTGGAGCTTCCAGCGCGGCCGGCATCATCAGCGTCTTCAGCGGTTCTTGACAATTGTCCAGGCCTCTTCGTAAAGCCCGCTGTTGTTTCCCAGGTCTTTGTAGTATTCCATATTGTTGAGGATCTCTTCGGGAGGATAAATGCCCGGGTTTTGTTT
Source organism: Deltaproteobacteria bacterium (assembly GCA_031269135.1). Classification (GTDB taxonomy): domain Bacteria; phylum Desulfobacterota; class Desulfarculia; order Adiutricales; family Adiutricaceae; genus JAISZP01. The sequence continues at coordinate 2,302 of JAISZP010000136.1, forward strand.
GATTTCATCGCTTATAAAGGCCAGCGCTTCCGGGACGGGAGAACCGTATAACGAATAATTGGCTAAACGAGCCGATACATCCGGGTTTAAGGTCCAGTTTAAGAATTGGTGAGCCACATCCGCGTTTTCGGCGCCTTTTGGTATGGCGAATAAATCAACCCACAATTCGCCGCCTTCTTTCGGGATGATGTAGTGGACGTCAGGGTCCTCCAAGGAGGCTTTCACGGCTTCTCCGCTGTATACTTGAGCCAGCGTCGCGACTCCTCCCACCACTTTGGAAAGCCCGTCGACTCCGCCGTTGAAGCCCATGAAGGTGGGTCGATTTTTCGTCTCTATCAATAAGTTCGTAGCCTCTTCCAATTGCTTGAGATCGGTGGTGTTCGAAGAATATCCCAGGTATTTTAAAGCGCTGCCTATGGCGTCTCTGGCGGTGTCGAAGATTAAAAAATTGCCCTTTATCGCGTCCGGTTCAAACAAAAGTTTCCAAGAGGGTTCAATCTCATCGGGATTGTCGCTTCTGATCACCAAACCCGAAGTGCCCCACTGGTAAGGGATGGAGTAGACGTTGCCAGGATCTTCTTCGATTGTGGTGAAGCGAGGGTCGATGTTTTTCACATTAGGAATAAGCTGTCTGTTCAGCGGCTCGATGAGGTCGAGATTTATCAGAGTGGGTATGAAGTAAGTGGTCGGCACTATTATGTCGTAAGCTCCCTGACGACCGGTTTGGAGCATCGAGATCATCTCTTCGTTGGACTCGTATAAGTCTATTCTCACTTTGACGTTAAAGGCCTTCTCAAAATCAGCCACGATATCCGGGTCGATGTATTCGGACCAGATGAACAAGTTGAGCTGCCGAGGTTGATCGGTGGTGCGATTGAACATGGTTATGGAAATAGCCACAGCCACTAATAAAATAATCACAATTACAGTAATTTTAAGCTTACCCATTGACGTCTCCTTGAAGATGGCGATTCTGAGGCTGGCGGCCTATAATTTCCAGCGAACTGGTCGTGTCCTGCTGGTCGCGTCCCGTTAGACGCGGCCATTTAAATTTTTTGAAAAGTCGCGAATTTTTTTAGATAATTCGGTCGACGATGATTTTAGGAGCGAATTATAGTACAATCTTGACTGTTTTATCAATGAAGAATTTCGGCTTTCAATTTCGAGCCATCTGAGAATTCTTGGTCTAAAACCCGCAATAGGCCAAATAGGGGTCAAGCTTTGTCCAAGCATATAAACTCTCGGCATGAAAACTCTCGCCTTTTTCCTTCTTTAAGAGCGCGTTTTCGCAAGAGCGCGATATCGCCTAAACTTTCTTTTCCCGCTGTTTTATGGCCGACTGCTTTATGGCTCACTATCGTATGGCCAATTATCGCACGGCTCACTGTCGTATGGTCAACTATCGTATGGCTCGTCGGCGTATGGTCGGCTAATGTATTTCGCTCTATCGTATTACGCTCTGTCGTATTTCTCTCCGTCGCATCTCGCGCCGCCGCGCTGCAAACGGTCTTATTCCGTTCGCTTTTGCTCTGTCTTTTGATGCTTTTGGCGGCCTCTCCAAATGCTTTCAGCGACGAAGTTTATAAAGGACAAGTTCAGAAGGTCTCCGACGGCGACACCATCACGGTGCTTACTACCGACTACGAACGGATAAAAGTCCGGTTCTACGGAATAGACGCTCCGGAGAAATCTCAAGCCTTCGGTCCTCAGGCTGCCGCCGCTCTGGCTGCGATGGTCGAGGGAAAAGAGGTTGAAATAGAGGTGATCGACATCGACCGTTACAGCCGCTTGGTGGGGTTGGTTAGGGTCGATGGTCGGCTGGTGAACCAATCGATGGTGGCCTCGGGCCACGCTTGGGTCTACGATCAGTACTGCCGCTTGGACGCCGTCTGCGCCTCTCTGCATAAAGCTCAGAGCGAGGCCCAAGCTGTTAGGAAGGGCTTGTGGTCGGACCCGTCCCCAACGGCGCCTTGGCAGTTCAGGCGAGGCGACAGGTCCGAAACCGCGCCTGGCACATCCAAACCCAGCGCCTCCGATTCAAGCGCATCGTCCGAAAAGATCAGCGGTCAAAGGCATGGCAATAGGAATTCCAAGGTTGTTCACAACTCTTCTTGTGTTCACTTTAACTGTAAAAATTGTACAATAATTTTTTCAAACCGACAACAAGCTATTGACGCCGGATTTAAAGCTTGCAGTTTGTGTGGAGGTTAGAGTCGAGCGAGCGAAAGGTTTCAGCCTAATTTTTCGCTTTTGCGGTTTTTATCGGTATCCGCCGGAGCCAAAGCGACATCTTTTAAAATTCGGGGAGATTGCGGGGAGATTGCAGATGAGAAGTTTAGTTTGGTTTGCGGCTGCTTTGGTCAGCTCTCTTTTAGCAGGCCTATTTTTTGTCGGCGCCGCCATCGCTCTGACCGAGCAAGAGATTTTGGAACTCTCAAGCCAGGATCCTCAGCTTGAGGCCGCCGAAAAACAACTCCGCGACGTCTGGGAGAAACTCCCCGCCGACTTCATCGCTTCGATTCAATCAGAGCAGGATCAGTGGCTATCGACAAAGCGTGATTTTTTGGCTCACATCTTCATCGATCGAGGTCTTTCCAGAGCTCAGGCCTACGCCGCAACAGCTCGGTGGAGAGCCGCAAGTCTTGTGTCGGCCTCCGGAAAAACCGGCAGCAAGGCCGTGAGGATCCGCCAACTCAACGGCTCCTACTCCGGGGACGTTAAAAATGGTTATGCTCAAGGCCAAGGAGTGGCTATGGGCCAAAACTATTATCAGGGAGAGTTTCATCAAGGTCTTTTGGTGAACGGTTTTTATCTCTGGCCTGACGGAAACAGCTACCAAGGCGAGTTTAAAGACGGAAAACGCAACGGCCAAGGCATTTCGACTTTCATCAGCGGCCAGCGTTATGAAGGTCAGTTCAAGGACGGTTTGTACGACGGCTTTGGGGTGCTGACGTACGCCAACGGACAACGCTATCAAGGCGAATTTAAGGCCGGAATCAGACAAGGCGCCGGGCTTTTGACTTTTCCCAGCGGTCATAGTTATGAAGGGGAATTTAAGGACGACAAGCGTCATGGCCAAGGGATTTTCACCTTTCCCAACGGCGAACGTTATCAAGGCGAATACCGCGAGGATAAACGGGAAGGACACGGAATTTTGGATTTTCCCAACGGCGACTGCTATGAGGGAGAATTCAGCGACGAAAAGCCTCAAGGCCAGGGAGTCTTTAGATTTCTGAGCGGCGCTCGATACCAAGGTCAATTTGAAGACGGCTTGTACAATGGAAGAGGCATATTCACCTTCGATAATGGTCAGCGCTACGAGGGAGAGTTTAAAAATGGAAAACGAGACGGACAAGGAATTTTGACGTTTCCCAGCAGCGAGCGATACGAAGGCGAATTTAAAGAGGGGTTTTATGACGGCTATGGCGTTATAACCTATCCGAACGGCGAGAGATATTACGGCCAATTCAAAGGCGATCTCAAACACGGGGAGGGCACGGTTGAATTTCCCGATGGGCGTAGGTTTAAGGCCGTCTACGACGAAGGAGAACTCGTAGGTCAGTTGGAATTTATCCAAGAAAACCAAGAACCACAAGAAACCCAGCAAACCCAAGACCCCCAAGAAACACAGCAAACACAGCAAACCCAGGAAACGCAAGAACCACAGCAAACCCAGCAGGATGCGGATGCGACGGATCCTCTTTAAGGCAATGCCTGGGCCAAATGAAAACATTGTAGAAGGAAAAAGTTCAACAGAAAAAAAGTTCAGCAGAAACAGTTCAGCGGAAAAAATACAGTCGCTCCCGCTATGTACTGCAACAGCGGCAAGCAAAAAAAACTTTGCGAGCTTTATTCGGCGCCGCAGGCGGCGAGGGTTGCATGTTCATCAGTCTCAATATCCGATGATTCAGATCGATTGACTGTATCTTATTGAGATTAGGGACGGCGGCTAGATTATTGTCGTGCAATGATTCCAACGATTCCAACGATTCCAATGATTCCAATGATTCCAACGATTCCAATGACGCCGATGAAGCCGATGATGCCGCACTCAAGCGATGCCGCGCCCAAACAATCTTATATCTAAGCGCTCTTATATCCAAGCGTTCTTGGGTCTAGCCGCAACACCAACTAGCCGCAACCAAGGCCAGGGGCGCCTTGGAAAGAATGACGGCACTGCTTTTGGCCCCCCTGGCTTTAGCCAGGGG
>JAISZP010000179.1 GCA_031269135.1 Deltaproteobacteria bacterium
GCGATGAAGGGAGCGGCCGAGACGTTTATGGTGCCTCCTTCTTCTTTGGTGGAGGCCACTAATGTCGATATAGATTCCTTTGACGATTTAGGGGACCTGGAAGACTCGGACGACGATTCCCTTGATTTGGGTTCGGATGATATGAACATCACAAACCTTGACGAGTTGGACGAAGAGTGATAGCTAAGCAAATCAGAAATTCCAAAAACCCCAGCGACCACTTGGTCTTTCCCTTGGACGTTCCTAATTCCGAAATGGCGGTCGCGCTGGCCGACGAACTCAAGGGCAGAGTCGGTTTTTTCAAGGTGGGCTTAGAGCTGTTTGTGGCTCATGGTCCGGCTTTGATAGACGTGTTGAGGGAAAAAGATCCTTCAGCCAGGTTTTTTCTAGATCTCAAGCTACACGATATTCCCGCGACGGTCGGCAGGGCCATCGCGGCCGCAAGAGACTTGAAGGTGGATTTGGTGACCGTCCACGCCCAAGGGGGCGTGGAGATGATGAAGGCGGCGGTTGAGGCCGCCGCAGGGGCCACGGTCTTAGCGGTCACGCTTCTGACTAGTCTGGACCCGGCGTCTTTGGATGAACTCACCCCGGATTACCAAAGCCGCAGCTTATACGCCGCCAGACTTGCTCAAAGAGCTTTGGTTGCGGGTTGCGGCGGCTTGGTGGCCTCGCCTTTGGAAGTCACCGAACTCAGGGCCCGCTTCGGCAGAGAGCCGCTTTTAGTCACTCCAGGCATAAGACCAACGTGGTCGAGCGTCGCCTCCGACGATCAAAAAAGAGTGGGGACGGTCGAATCGGCCTTGTCGGCCGGCTCGGATTTGTTGGTGGTGGGACGCCCCATCCGTGACGCGGAGTGCCGCAGCGAGGCAGCGGACAAGATCTTGGAAGAAATAGCCAAGACCTTAAACCTGTAAGTCGCCTTTTGTTTGCCGAGATTCATCAGTTGACGGAGATATGGTAGTTTGCCGAGATTTATTAGTTTGCGGAGAATTAATTGTCCACCGATCCCAGTATTTTGAACGACAAAGGCATTTTGAGCGACATTGGTGTTTTGACTGACCTAGATTTATTGAAAGACATAGAGCATCCGGCTCGCTACTTAGGCAACGAGCCGGGGGCCAATCCTAACCGCTTGCCGGACCAAAAAGGCCGCCTTTTAACGATCGCCTTAGCCTTCCCAGACGTCTACGAAATAGCCCACAGTCATCTCGGTCATAAGATCCTCTATCACATGATCAACTCCGTCCCCGGCTTGTCCGCCGAAAGGGTCTACGCCCCTTGGGTGGACCTCGAAGAGCGTCTTAGGGGAAAAAATCTACCCTTAAAAAGTCTGGAAAGTTCCATCGCGTTAAAGTCCTTTGACGTGGTGGGCTTTTCTCTCCAGTATGAGCTGGGCTACACCAACATCATAAATATGCTCAGCTTGGGGCGCATAAATCCCTTAGCCGACCAAAGGGATAAAGATGCGCCGCTCATAACCGCCGGCGGTCCCGGGGCTTCAAATCCAGAGCCGTTGGCGCGTTTTTTCGACGTCTTCTTCCTCGGCGACGCCGAAGCGTCTTTCATCGAGGATCTTCAGATCGTCAAAGAGTGGCGCTGCCGAAAAGCTCCCAAAGATGAACTTTACGAGCGCTTGATGGGCAGAGCCGGCATATACATCCCCAGTTTATTCAAACCTGTCTACCGACATGGGCGCCTCATCGCCGTCGAACCTTTGAAAAAGACTTACGGTAAAGTCGTGCGTGCGGTTTCCGCAAAGCTGACCGAAACGCCTTTTCCAAGTTGCCAGATCACTCCGTTCATCAAACCTGTCCACGACCGAGTGGTGGTCGAGATCGGGCGAGGCTGTTCGAGAGGCTGCAGATTTTGCCAAGCCGGGTTCATTTACCGACCGGTAAGAGAGCGCCCGGGCAAAGAAGTTTTGGAGCTTATCAGTCAAAATCTTAAAGCAACCGGACAAAGCGAGGCGGCCCTTCTATCTCTCTCGGCAGGCGATCACACCCAGATAGAGGCGATCGTGACGGACTTCATGGACCGATACGAGCCGCATTCGGTATCTCTCTCTCTGCCCTCGCTGCGGGTGGGGAGCTTATCGGAGAATCTGGCCAAGCAGATAAAAAGAGTCCGTAAGACCGGCTTCACCATCGCCCCGGAAGCCGCGACGGAGCGCTTGAGAGCGGTCATAAACAAAGATCTCGCGGAAGAAGACATCTTTAAAGCGGCGAAAATAGCCTTTAGTCTCGGTTGGCGGACTTTGAAGCTTTATTTCATGTGCGGACTTCCGACGGAAACCCGGCAAGATTTGGAAGCCATCGTGACTCTGACCCAAAAGTTGAAGCGGCTGAGCAGGGCGAAAATCAATCTCGGGCTGGCTCATTTCACTCCTAAAGCCCACACCCCGTTTCAGTGGCATGGGGCTTCCGACGTCGAACAGATTCGGGAGCGCTTGTCGATCGTCAGAAAAGCCGCCGCAAGTCCTGGTCTTGCCGTCCGCTTCAACGATCCCGGGGCCAGTTTCGTCGAAGCTCTGATAGCCAGAGGCGACAGGCGCATCGGAGCGCTCATCGAGCAGGTCCATCAAAGAGGCGCCCGTTTTGAGGCTTGGAACGAACACTTTCGCTTGAACTATTGGCTGGAGGCTATAAACGATCTGGAGTTGGACTTGGACGAACTTCTGCGTCCCAAAGAACTCGACGAATGTCTGCCCTGGGACCATCTCTTTTGCGGGGTCGACCGCCGATACTTGATTAAGGAACTCTCCTTGGCCCTCAGCGCCCAGCCTACCTCGGACTGCCGAAAGGTGGGGTGTTTAGGATGCGGAGCTTGTCACGACGACGCGCAGGTTTGTTTGGCGGCGGCGAGCAGCTCCGATGGCGGCTTGACCTGTCAGGCGCCTTCTCCAGACGCTCTTTCAGCCGAGTCCGACTCTCCCGCTTCAGCTGACGTCGGCAAAAAAGAGGATATTGATAAGCCCTCTGAAAACTTGGCTTCTAGGCCGGAGTCTGAAACAGCCGAAGCTGAAACAGCCAAGACAGAAACAGCCAAGACAGAAACAGTCAAGACAGAGACGACGAAGACGGCGAGCAGCCGAAGTTCGTTTAAAAGAGAGTCTATAAAACCGGATTTCGGTGAAGCAAAGGCGAAACCAAAGTCCCCCTCTCCCGTGGAGACGAGGTATTTAGCCCGTTTTTCCAAGCAGGGCCGCTTGGCCTTGTTGGGGCATCTTGAATTGGTCGAACTCTTCAAAAGGGCTTTCCGTAGAGCGCAGCTCGATTTGGTGATGAGTCAGGGCTTTCACCCGCAACCTAAGCTTTCTTTTTTGACCGCCCTTCCGGTGGGCGTCGAGAGTTTGGATGAGTGTCTACTTTTTTCTCTGCCCTTTTCGGCTGAATCTCCGGAATCGATATGCCGCAAGCTGTCCCTCCCCGACGGCCTGCGCCTGACTTCGGTTCCCATAGAGCTGTCGATAGGCCAAAAGCCTCGGGCCGTCGCCGCCGACTGGGTCGTCAGTTCCGGTTCGGAGGTTTTCCAAACCCCTCCTCTTCACCTCGATGCCCATTTAAGTTATACTGACAAAAAGGGTTCGACCAAAAAATTCATTCTTAAAGACTTTGTCCGTCAGGCTAGCAGCATCGACCGCCATAAGGCCCACCTAACCATATCCATAGGCGAAAGCGGGACCCCCAAACCTCTGGCGGTCGCTAGGACCCTTTGGGGTCTGGAACCGGATTTTCCTCTTATAGCGACAAAAACAGCGACTATTTTAAGCAAATAGCTCTTTCCAGCAACCCTGCTAATCATCCCAAACATCACTAATCATCGCTAATCATCCGACTAAAAGATCAGGGCCATAAAATGAAGATCCGGCGGGATGCCGCAAGTTGAAATTAAAATAGGGAGCGCAGGATCTGCTCGCCGAATGTTTAGCCTCTTGTCTTTCGCGTCTTTTATGCGCCTAAGTCCATGTCGCGCCTAAAGGCGAGACGCGCTTAAATCCATGACGAGGCTAAACGCTAGACTCGCTTAAATGCATCCTCAACGCGCCGTATTCGGTAGGCTCCAAAAATTCCACCTCTCGCAAATCGCCGATTAGTGAAATAAGACGGTTTTTCCTAAAACATTAGGCCGGATT
>JAISZP010000182.1 GCA_031269135.1 Deltaproteobacteria bacterium
GCCGATAAGTCTGGCCCGCTTGTGTTCAGGCCACATGGTGATGTCCTGACCGCCGAGAATGGTTTTTCCGCTGTCGGGAGGCGCCGTCCCGGAGATGCAGCCCATCAGGGTCGATTTTCCTGCGCCGTTCGAGCCGATGATGCAGACGAATTCGCCGGGCTCAACGTTTAGGTCTAGCTTGTTTAAAGCCAACACCTCATTGATTGTGCCGCGATTGAAGTACTTGACGAGTTCAGAGGCTTGGAGCATTTAGGCTATTGCCGCGTTTCTTAAAGTGGGACTTGATTATGGGCAGAGCCAACGCGAGCACCACTATGGTTGAGGTTATCAAGTTCATGTCCGACGGCTTGAAGAAGTTCAAGGACAAAGCCAGAGCGATGGCCAGGCGGTAGGCGATGGAGCCCAGAACGGCGCTGACGACCCTAATCGCCACCTTGCGGCTGTTGAAAAGAGTCTCTCCCACGACTATGGAGGCGAGGCCGGCGATTATGCTGCCGGTGCCCATCCCCACCTCGGCCGCTCCTTGATTTTGAGCAACCAGCGCTCCGCAGAGGGCGACGATGGAATTGGACATGCCGACGCCTAAAACGATCATCAGCGACGTATTGACGCCTAAGCTGCGGATCAAGGCGGGGTTGTCGCCGGTGGCCAGCAGCGCCTGACCGAATTCGGTTCTTAACACCCAAATTACCATCATCACCACCACTATGGCAATCCCAAAAAACAGGATGCTTGAAGAAATCCAGGGATTCCAGCCAAGCGAGGAGACGTATGATCTGACCGGATCAAAGACCGTAGGGGAGTTGATCAGCGGAATATTTGGTCTTGACCCTAAGATCCTTATATTTATAGAGTATAAGGCCGTCATCGTCAAAATGGAGGCCAAAAGGTGCAGAATTTTGAGCTGAGTGGTCAGAATGCCCGTCAGCATTCCGGCTAAAAAACCGGCGCACATGGCGGGCATGAGCGACAACCATGGATTTAAGCCGTGGGTGATGCAGGCCGCCGAGACGGCGGCCCCCAGCGGGAGGCTGCCGTCGACGGTGAGATCGGGAAAGTCAAGAACCCTGAAGGTGAGATAGACGCCTATGGTCAGCAAACCGTAGACTAATCCTTGTTCCAGGGCTCCTATAAAAGCGTAGAACGTCACTTTAAAACTACTTTATTGAGTTCCTCGACTTCTTTAGGCAAGACGAAGCCGATTTTATTGTTGTAGGTCTCGTTGACGGTAAGTTTAAGATCTCTTTGGAATCCCACCGGTATGTCGCCGGGTTTGACGTTATTTTTTAAAATCTGTATGGCCATTTCACCTGTCTGACGACCCAGCTGATAGTATTCCAGGTTAAGAGAGGCGGTGCCCCCTTTGGCGATCGAGTCGCCGTCGACGCAGTAGATGGGAATTTTGTGGTCGATGCCGACTTTCATGATGCTTTCGTAAGAAGAGATGGCGGTATTGTCTGAAGGCAAGAAGATGGCGTCCACCTTGGATATTAGACTCTGAGCGGCTCCGATTACGGCCTCGTTTCCAGCGGCGACGGCTTCGATGATCGTAAAGTTGTAGTTTAGACAAGCCTTTCTGATTTCTTCGACCTGAACGACCGAGTTGACTTCTCCGGGGTTATAGATGACTCCCAGCGTCTTGGCCTCAGGCTGGAAAAGCCTTACGATGGAGATCTGGGTGTCCAGCGGGGTGATGTCGCTGGTGCCGGTGACGTTTCCGCCTGGTTTTTCAAGGGTGCTCACTAATTCCGCAGCCAGCGGGTCGGTCACGGCGGTGAAGAGAATGGGGATCTCTTTGATTTTGTTTACGGCTTGTTGAGAGACCATGGTCCCCACAGTCAAGATGAGATCGGGATTGTTGGAGAGCATTTGGGTGACGCTTTGCTGGGCGAAGTCCACTTTGCCTTGGGCATCGAACTCTTTGTAGGTCGCCTCGATGCCGTTGTCTTTGAGGTAGTCTTGAAAGCCTTGGATCGCCAGGTTTAAGGAAGGGTGTTCGACTATCTTCAGGACATTGATGTCGTAGGCCCAGACCGGTATGGCGATAAGGAACAATAATGAGAAAGTCAGCAGCTGAAGTAGCTTTTTCATAAAAACCTCGCAATGATTCTGAATTGTTCAGACGATAGATTGTTCAGACGATAGATAGTTGAAGTTTTGCCGTAAGCGATTGAGCTAAAGCGAAAAATGTCTGGCTTGATCATTTTCCGAAAAGCGGCTTTGTTTACGACGATAAGAAAAGATCAACTCTAAGATTTTGAAGAGAGTTCTTCAAGTCATCTTTGGCTCGACAGTTGATGATTTTACTGTAATTTTATATTTTTTGTTTTGATTAACTGCGATAATGACGAATAATATAAGAATATGATTATTTAAGGCTGATTTTTGGGTAGCGTTAAATTAATGTGAACTCTTACGAAAATCATTTAAATTTTTGAAAACCAAATGAGATTTTTGAAAGCATAGAAATATCTGAAAACAGATGAAATGTCGGAAAACATGGAAATATCGGAAAACATGAAAATTTCCGACAATTATTGTCTGACGTAAGAGAAGAAATACAAACCTATCAGACAAAAAAAGCAGTTTGGGAGCCAAGCGGCCATAAAAGGAGGCAAAAAGCCGGCATAGCCCATTGTGCGTGATATTTCTTGGGTGACTAAGTAGAAAAAAGAGAGAGTCAAGCCTAGCACTAGCCCCAAGGCGATGCTGCCGCCTTTTTCCCGCCAAAAGCCTATGGGGATCCCTACAAAGACCATAATTAGAGAGATGAAGGGGTTCGAAAACTTAAAGTTGAGATCGACCAGTTGCCTCAATGGGTTGAAGCCCTCAGCCTCTAAATTGCTGATGGCGGCGGCTAGAGCGTAGAAGTTCATCTCCTCGGTTCGTTGGTCGGCGTGGCGACCTAAGCCGGGTGGAGGTATGGGGTGCCCGGCCATGAAAACCTCATCGGAAACGTTCAACTGGAAACTTTTGGGCCTTTGGTCCGTTTGGGGAAGGTAGACTTTTTCTTTCACCCCGAAGAGCCTCAAGCCATAAGGCGAGAAAAAGCCTCGCTCGCCTTCCAGACGGCGCCAGAGGTTGAGCTCTTCGTCAAGCAGCAGGATCGTCACCCCGAAGGCCAGACTTTTAGCCTCATCGTAAGTGTCGAAGTGTTCAAAAAGTCGGACGTCTTTAATCCAGACGTCTTTGACCAGTTGGGCCGAGTCGAGGGTTCGGGTGTTTCTGACCCTGCCCTCCCAGATCTCGTTGACGATCTTTGAGGTTATTGGGGTGATTAAATTGCCGATCAAAAAGATGATCACGCTTAACAGCAAAGCGGAGAAAATCAAGGGTCTGGAGAGACGAAAAAGGCTGACGCCGCTGCCTTTGAAGGCGACGATTTCCGAATTTCTAGCCAACAACACTAAAGTTATCAAAACGGAAGCCAGAGTAGCGACCGGCGCCAAAAGAATCAAAACATTCGGTATTTGAGCGACGAAATAAAGCATTATCGCCGACAGCGGTATTTCTTGGCTTATGAATTCCGATATTTTCTCCACAAAATCCACTACTATATAGAGGGTCAAAAACCCGGTCAGACATAGAGCCAGGTGTTTGAAGAAAAGTCCTGCAAGGTAGCGGGAGATTATGCTCATCGCGCGGCTCTCAGTCTCGTTGGGCTATTGGGCGAGAGGATCTGAAAGCTGACCACAACCGCTTGATTGTTTCTTGAGGGTCGATGGCTGCGGTGCGGTCTATGCCCTTGAGCAGCCAGCAGGCTAAAGCGGTGGCGAGTATGTTTGGGGTCCAGACCGCCAAAAACGGCGGGATGCTCCCCGTTTCGCCGAAGGACCAGCCAAGAGACAAGAGGGTGTAGTACAAAACAAAAATAAAGAGACCTATCAGCAGTCCGAAGTTTCGACCTTTGGTTCTGAAGCTCGCGCCCAGAGGCATCCCGATGATGGACATCAAAAGGGCGGCGAAGGAGTAAGCCCAGCGACGGTAAAATTCGAGCCGAAAAACGAACACGAAACCCATCGAGTTTTTTTCCCGGTAATCCGCCTCGTCTAAGAGCAATTCAGTCGGCATGTCTTGTCTCGTCAAGGAGGTCGAGTTTTTTTCAGTCTCAAACTCTTGCCCTGGCGAGATCTTCAGCTCGTAGGTGTCGAAGAAAATGGTGTCGACAGATTCTTTATCAGTGTAGATGCGGTCGATCACTCCCTCCTGGAGCCTGAACAAAAGCAGATTTTCGATGGGATCGATATCCAATAAGCCTTTTCTGGCGACTATCACGGAGTTTTCGAAGCTTGAACGCTTATCGTTGATGACGACGTTGCTCATGGTTTCAGAGTTGCTCGGCAGTTGCCCCACGTAGATGGTAAGTCCTGGAAAATCTCTGACGAAGACCTGTTCCTTGATGGCCAGATCCGCTCTGGCCTTGGCTAGAGTCAAGATTTCCGCCCGAAACCTCAAATTAGCCATGGGGGCCAAATATAGGTTGAATAGACCGGACAAGATCGAGGCCGCCAAACCGAACAGCAAGACGGGCGTCAGCAGTTGCAGAAGAGACACTCCCGAACTTTTGATGACCGTCAACTCCATATCCACCGAAAGACGCAAAAAAGTCGTAAGCGTCGCCAACAAGGCGGACATCGGTATGGCCAGCGACAACATTTTTGGCAAAACCAGGAAAAATATCCGAAAAACCACCCCTGGGCCTACACCTTTGTTGATGACCAGATCCGTCAAGGACATGATTCTCGCCATCAAAAGGACAAAGGTGAAGACCATGAGGTTAACCAGAAAAGCCGGCATGATTTCGGCCAAGATGCTGGATTTTATTATGCCTAAGCGCAACTTGACCTCGCGGATGGTTTAAAATAGCTCATTATCGTCGAGCGATCGCTCCTCAAGAGCCCTGGCTGCCGCGGCGTTGGTACTGGTTGACCATGCGGTTGTGTTCGGATAACGTCTCGGAGAAGTGATGCGTGCCGTCGTTTTTGGAGACGAAATATAGGAAACGACTGGGAGTCGGGTTTATGACGGCCTTAATCGCGTCTTCTCCCGGGTTGGCTATGGGTCCAGGGGGGAGTCCGTCGATTACGTATGTATTGTATGGATGAGGCGTCTCTAAATCGGCCCTGGTGAGGTTTCCGTTGAAATTGACCAGTCCGTAGATGACTGTGGGGTCAGTCTGAAGTCTCATCTTTTTTTCCAAGCGGTTAAAGAATACAGAGGCGATCAATGGGCGCTCCTGGGCGGCGCCGGTTTCTTTCTCCACGATTGAGGCTAAAGTCAAGACCTGATTTTGGGTCATGCCTTTGGTGGCCGCTTGGGCGGCATATTTGTTCCAGACCTTTAGAAATTGGTCGGTCATGGCCTTGATTATGGTTTTGAGGGGCGTTCCCTTTGGAAAACTATAGGTCTCAGGAAAGAGGTAGCCTTCTAAGGAGTCGGTTTGAAAGCCCAAAGAGGAAATGAAGGCGCCGTCTCGACATAGAGCCAGAAAATCGCCGGCTCGGCCCAGACCGGCGGTTTCGATGCTGTTGGCTATGTCGTGCATGGTCAGGCCTTCAGGCACCGTGAAGGGGTAATATTTGAAATTCCCCTTTTCAAGCAACGATAGAGTCTCCCAGACGCTCAAAGACGGGTCGAGAGCCTGTTCTCCCGCTTTGATGTTGACTGGTTTTTTGAGTCTTGAGCGTATCTTTATAGCCCAAAGGAAGGCGTCCGAAGATTTGATGACGCCGGAATTTTGCAACATCTCCGCGATTTGGGCGTTTGTATGACCCTGAGGTATGGTGACGACGATTTCCCGGCTGATTTCCTCCGGCGCCAGAAAGTTGTCGCTGTATTTAAGGACCGCCAGAAAGCCGAAAAAGACGGCAATCACTACAGCCAGACCCGTCAAGCCGAACAGACGACCAATCAGGCTTGGCCC
>JAISZP010000270.1 GCA_031269135.1 Deltaproteobacteria bacterium
GTCAATCTCTTGAGCCGAAGCGAGACCTTGGGCTTCAATAGCCCCGCAGGGTTCTGCGGCTATGATTTCTTTGTCGTAGAGGATGTCGTATTTTCCATCCAGACCAGCTGCCGGGTCAATGAGGCGTCCGTTTTTGATCAGTTTGAGCGACATATAACTTAAGCGCCTATCCGGGCTCTCCTAATTGATTTGGTTGGGCCAAAGGCCATACAAGCATAGCGTTGAGTGTCGTTTAAATGTTGAAGGCCGGTTAAATATCAGGGGTCGGTTAAATATCGAAGGTCGGTTAATATCGAGCAAGCGAAAAAGAAGTTTTGGCTCATAAAGATATTTTTCGAGAAAAATATTTGTCGAGACGGGTATTCGCCTCAGAAAGGCGTTCGGTTTAGAAAGTCGAATGCCGCAGAAAGACCATTGCCGAGAAAGACCATTGCCTCAGAAAGACGTTCGCTTCAAGCTCTGGGGTTTTTCCGTTCGGTGTTGTCGACAAGAAGGTACAAAAGGGCCATGCGAACGGCCACCCCGTTGGTGACCTGCTCCAAGATGACCGATTGCGGGCAGTCGTAAACCTGGGGGGTCAGTTCCACTCCTTGGTTCACCGGACCGGGGTGGAGCACCAAGCAGTCGTCTTTGGCAAGTTTGAGGCGTTCGGAGTTTAAGCCGTAAACCTTCGCGTATTCCCTGGCGCCTGGAAAAAGTTGGCCGGATTGACGTTCCAGTTGGATCCGCAGCATGATGACGACGTCCGCGCCGTCGATGGCGGGTTCGATGCGGTTGTAGACGCGAACGCCGTACTCTTGAGACAAACCGCTGACCATCATGGACGGGGGACCGGCTACGGTCACCTGCGCACCTAAAGTCCTCAGGCCGATCATGTTGCTTCTAGCCACCCGGCTATGGGCGATATCGCCGACGATGGCGACTTTCAGACCGCTGAAGCGGCGTTTTTTCTGGCGGATGGTCATTAGATCCAAAAGGGCCTGGGTGGGGTGAGCGTGGGCGCCGTCTCCGGCGTTCAAGACAGGAAAGGAGAGCCGCTGACCCAAAAATTGCGGGGCGCCGGAGGCGGAGTGACGGATGACCAGAGCATCCGGGTTCATGGCCTCGATGTTGCGAGCCGTGTCCAACAAACTCTCGCCCTTGGCCATGGAAGAACCCGAGGCGGAAAGGGCGATGGTGTCGGCGGACAGCCTTTTGGCCGCGACCTCGAAACTGATGCGGGTTCTGGTGGAGTTTTCGTGGAAAAATAAGACCACAAGCTTGCCTCGCAAGGGAGGAACTTTTTTTATCTCCCTTTCAGAAACCTCTTTGAAGGTTTCCGCCGAGTCCAACACTGCGTACAGATGCTCTTGGGTCAGCTGGTCGAGGTCGATCAAATCTTTAGGCCATATAAGGTGTTCGTAAGCCATGGGTTGCTCCCTAAAAAAGGGTGGTCAGGCTCTGGGCGAAAAAAAACCCCTAAAAGGGGTAGAAAAAATAGGGCATAAAAATAAAATGGGAGCGTCGTCGCAAACTGTCTTGTAGAGGTAGGTCATTATTATTTTATGAGCTGGCCGATGCGGCCTAATCGGAATCGTTTCAGAAAAGGGATTGAGCCTGAGGAATCCCAAGACCAATAGAGGCGCCAAGCTTTGCCTCTTAATAAGGAATGGTCGACGAAACCCCAGCCTCTTGAGTCGTTGGAGAAATCGCGATTGTCGCCCATCATGAAGTATTTGCCCTGAGGAATCAAAACCGGGCCGAAGTTGCGGGTATTGATGGGGAAAGGGTTGTCATAGTGGCCGTAGAGATCGTCGATGAATTGGTCGTTTATTTTTATCTTTCCGTTTACGACTTCGACTTTTTCGCCGGGCAGTCCAATGACTCTTTTCACGAAATCAGTGGCGGGATCTTGAGGATACTTGAAGATCACCACATCTCCCCTTTGAGGTCGCCCGGAACCGAAGAGGACTTTATTCGTGAACGGGTTGCGAACGCCAAAAGAAAATTTGGTCACCAGCACCCTGTCGCCTTCCAAAAATGTCGGAACCATGGAGCTAGACGGTATATGGAAGGCTTGGCTGACGAAAGACCTGATGAAAAGGGCCAACACTACGGCTAGCGCTATGGCTTTTCCGAATTCCAACAATTCTGTCTTCCAGCCTACGGCAGGTTTGCCTGCTGGGGCAGCCGCCGCGACGGCGGCTAGTTTTCCGTTAGGCGCGGTTGATTTGGCGGAGCGTTTCTTTTTTTCGTTTTTTTTCATGAGCTTAAGATCCGCGCCATGCGGCACGGACTGGGGAAATTCAGCCTTTCAAGAGAAGTCGATGACATGGATTAACGCCTTTTTGGCTGCTCGAAACGTAGTGATTTTACAATACATTATGGATAATGTCCAGAAATCGAAAAAATTTAAAAAGAGCTATGGGAAAGTGACGATATCATTATCTTAATGGCGCCAAACCCAGAGCAGTAGTAAACGGCGCAGGCGATTACAAGGCTGCGGAGCTATGGGCGCAGAGCTATGGCCGCTGGGCTACGGCCATGGGGCTACGGCTGCAGAGAATAGCCAGATCGCAAGGCAAGCGGCGCAAGTTTTTTTAGAGCCGCATCCGCAAAAAAATGACGATAAACCGTGCTAAGATGGTTTTAGATGGTTTTAGATGGTTTTAGCCCAACCGGCGGCTATGAAGCCGCGTCATCTGGGGAGCCCTTTTGGTCGACGTTCAGCCGCCTTGACCAAAAGGCTTTTAAGCCGTCGGCGCTTGGCCTGCGCAACTATGCTATAATGCTTCAGGTCATAATGCTTCCGATCATAATGTTTTCGCACCGTATCTTAATCAATTTTTTAAGGCGGCTATAAATGGGTTTGCCGACGAAAAAATGGATAATTTTATTACCTTTAGCTTTTATGGTTTTCATGTTCGGCTCTTGCCGACATGTCGCGCCGTCTTTCGACGACCGACAGCCCTTGCAGCTTCCTTCCGATTGGAAGGAACTGGCCTATGAAGCTATCGCCGGCGAATATCGGCAAGTTCAGCCCAAAATGCTTTTTTTAGGCCAGCCTCGGCCTTCGAAGGTTTTGTATCGCTACTGGACATATCGGCATTACGATGGACTAGCCGGTTTGGCGGTTCTTAAAGGAAAAGCGGGTTCTCTCATCGCAGGCGACAGCAACTTGTGGTTTGTCGTTTACGTTATCGGAGCTGATTCAGAGATAAGTTTTTTGACCGACAATCTTGAAGCGACCGACGTCGACCCGCCGCTCTATGTTTTAGGAGTGGTCGATGAAACAAACACGGGGACTTGGCGCCTTCCTCGGCCCATCAACCTCGACGGCCAAACAAAAATGAAGTTTCAGCGATTTATAGCCGCTCCGCTAAAGGATT
>JAISZP010000284.1 GCA_031269135.1 Deltaproteobacteria bacterium
TGATGTCGATAGCGCCGAGCCGCAACAACAATAATGCGCAGCTAGCTCCAGCAGTCTTCTGCTGCGCCGTCTTCTGATTCGCTGTCTTCTGCTGCGCTGCCTTCTGAAAATAAAGCCGATGCTGATTAACAGGCGCTTTTTTTATTTTCCTTGACGCGCCTGGGCTGTTAAACGATAATTTGGTCATCATTATTATTGACCGATTGTGGAGATTGATATCGGCTGTGGAGTCGGATATGGCTCGGATGTGGGTCTGATGTGGAACAAGTAAGAGACAACCTTATTTTTAGTTTAGATTCCTGGCCGGAAGCCGGAGTGACTTGCGATTTCGTTCTTTCGCCTAATAGCTTGATCGAAGCTATGGCAGTCGAGCAGAGAGAAGATCCTCCGAAGTTTTTGACCTCGATGCGAGGACAGTTGGATATCCAGTTGATGGGGAGAAAGCTAAGGGTTAAGGGAGCTTTTGCGGTTAAAGTGGAACTCACGTGCTCTAGGTGTTTGACGAACTTTTCCGGTAAGATAACTGACCTTATCGACGAATTTGCGATAATCGGCGAACAAAATCAAGCTCAAGGCAGCGACGGCGAATTTGATGAGGACGCCATCCCTATAGTAAACTCTCAATTTAATCTGGCGCCGCTCATGCTCGAGTTTTTTTGGGTGAATTGGCCCACTAAAGCCCTTTGTCGCCCTGATTGTTCAGGATTATGTCCGTCATGCGGCGTTAATTTAAACGAAGAAAGCTGTAATTGCAAGCAGTCGCCGCTGACGAGGCACTAAAAATTCGACTTTGATGTAAAATCGGTGTTTTTACATCGCAGTCGTCTTGAAAAGGTTATTTAAAGCAATATAACGACGAATAGTATCATTTCAAGCTGTTAATTCTTAGATATCGGCAGCTTGTCGCCAAACTTTGAAAAACGATACGCGCATCTCCGCTAGGCTCAAGCCTCAGGGTTTTCGCGATTCAACTTATACAAATTTCAGTCACCGGCCGATTTCGGCCAAATCAGAAAGGAGGACGCACTTTATCGCCCCAAGTGGTCGATAATCGTGCGAAGATGTTTTATGGCCGTTCCTAAGAGACGACTTTCCAAAATGAAAGGCCGCAAGAGGCGTACCCACTATACGGCTTTGTCCCCTACGGTGGTGTTGTGCCCGCAGTGCGGCGAACCTACTAGGCCTCATACGATATGCCCTAAATGCAACTCTTATCGCCGTCGTGAATTTTTGCCGCCCAGCATGCGTTCGGAAGACGAGATCAAGAGCCTAAAAGAAGTCGAGAAGGCTAACCAGCAAAAAAATAAGGCTAAGAAAAAACTTGCCCTGCAGAGAAACAAGGCCATGAAAAAGCTCGCCCTGGCGAGAAAGAAACGCGCTCGTTAATCCGCATAAGCCAAGGACTAATAGATGTCCATAGAAAAAGTCGTTTTGGTGACAGGCGGGACTCGCGGCATCGGCCGGGCGATCGCGCTGCGTTTGGCTGCTAAAGATGCGGCTGTGATCATCACCCACGTCAACCCCAACTCCCCAGGTCTTTCAGAGACGTCGGAGCTCCTAAGCGAGCGCTCAGGCGCCTTTGAGGCGCAGTGTTGGTCCGCCGACCAACCGGGGGCGGCTCAGACGGCCATCGACGACATCTTTAAGCGTTATGGCCGCTTGGATGTGCTTGTAAACAACGCGGGACTGACTAAAGACGGTCTTTCGATCAGGATGACCGACGAGGCTTTTCAAAAGGTCATTGACGTTAACCTCTTCGGCGTCTTCAGCTGCGCCAGAAGCGCGGCCAAGGTCATGATCAAGCAAAAATCCGGCCGCATAATCAATATGAGTTCCGTCGTGGCCTTTACGGGCAATCCCGGACAGGCGAACTACGTCGCTTCCAAGGCGGCGGTGGTTGGTCTCACCAAATCATTGGCGTTGGAGTTGGCTCCAAGAGGGATTACTGTGAACTGCGTCGCCCCTGGTTTCATCGACACCGACATGACCAGCGTTTTAGACGAAAAAATCAAAACGGCTTTAGAGAGCCGTATTCCTTTAGGCCGCATCGGTTCGCCTCAAGACGTGGCTGAGGCCGCAGCCTTCTTGGCTTCGCCGGCCGCCGCCTATATAACGGGTCAAACCATTCACGTCAACGGAGGGTTGTACATGTAAGGCCGGCCTGTTTTTTTCTCGGCGCCGTAAACTGCGCTCGATGAGCGTTTTTCACCGCTAATCCAGTTTTTTTTCGTATATGTCGAAAGTGTTTCATGCCGCCTCTTGGGGCATCGTGCCTCGCTGGAAGGCTATCATTTTAGTTTAGCGACAAACAACAACAAAATCCCCAAGGCAACCGTAAGGAGTGTTCTAATGTCTGATATTTTGGAGAGAGTGACCGCTGTAGTGGTCGATCAATTAGCCATCGATCCTAGTGAAGTCGTGCCGGAGGCGTCGTTTCAAGATGATTTGGGCGCGGATTCCCTCGATTTAGTCGAACTTATCATGGCTATGGAAGAAGAGTTCGATATAAAGATAGACGACGAAGCCGCGCAGAGCATCAAGACTGTGCAGGACGCCATCAAGTTCATCGAAAATCAAAAATAATATTCAATCCATATATCACATAACCACGAGGGTTTTTGGTGCGGACAGAACATCCTAAACGAGTGGCTGTTACGGGCTTAGGTTTGGTAACCCCAATAGGCAACGACGTCGAGCAGAGCTGGGCCAACATCACCGGCGGCAAGAGCGGCGTCGGCCAAATCACCAGGTTTGACGCCCAAGGTCTGAAAACTACCATTGCCGCCGAGGTGAAGGGTTTTAACGCCGAGGAGTACCTCGATCGCAAGAACGTCAGAAGGTATGAGCTCTTCATCCAGTACGCGGTTGCCGCCGCCAAGCAGGCAGTCAAAGACAGCGCGATAGATCTGTCCAAGATTCTGGCCGGCTGCTCTCTGGGTTGCGGGCTGGGCGGCTTGAAAACCATGGAGGACAATCATGCCG
>JAISZP010000022.1 GCA_031269135.1 Deltaproteobacteria bacterium
CCGGAGTCTGACCTATTTCGATGGATTTGAATTGATGGAACTAAATCGACGGAGCTGAATCGACGGACAATATTTATGGAACTGGACCGACAGGAGCCGGATTGATGGAACTGGGCCGATGGAAGCTGAATCGATGGAAGCTGAATCGACGGAAGCTGATCGATGGAATAATTTTCGATTTTTACACTCTCGGCAATATCGTGTAATTCAAATTGCCGTGAAGGATTGAACGATTCAGATTTAACGATTTTAGCTCTTCATCCGATATTTTAATTTTTTTCTTATGTTTGGTTCTGTCTAATCTACATGATACGGTTAGTTCTTCGCTCGCGTTTACGGCGCTTATCAAATCGACCACCGTTTCATAATCCGCCGATGGTTCTCCGCGCCGATTCGATGAAGTGAAAGCGAATAATCTGTGATTTATTTGGTTCCATTTGCTGGTTCCTGGCGGAAAATGACATACTTCAATCGGTATTTTCAGTTCATCGGCAAGTTTTTGAAGTTCAAACGTCCACAGCTCCAATCTGGAACCGTTAGAACCTCCGCCATCGATTGTCGTTAAAATCTTATACGCCTTTGGGTATTTATGCCGGCCGTCATTAAACCACCAACCTCTGATTGAGGCTGCAGCAAATTCAGCTGCGTCCTGGTCAGTAGCGATATCGACAAACCCGGCATTTTGGGCGATGTCGTGAATGCCATAAGGAAACGCCCGTGAGGCCGAAGCGCCTGGAAGGTCATGACCATTTAACTTCACCGGATTTTTTTTCCGTTGGGCGCCTTTGTCGGAACAATTTTCCGTCAACTCCTTCTTTTTTGTGGCGACGGCTATTATAGGGTAATTTAAAGAGAGGTGGAACTTGACTCTAGAACTTATGAAATTAAACTGAGCATTTTTATCCAGATGACCCTCGTTTTCTTCGGCATATCTATTGGCTTGAAGACTGTAACCTTTGCTCTTAAGTATCCTACCGACTTTGTTGCTTCCAATCGAGCGTCCTTGCCGGGTAAGCTCTTTCGCTATCGTTCTTGCGCTTTTACATGTCCATAGCAATGGTCTTTGAGGATCTCCGCTTATCGCGTCATCCAACAAGACATCCAAGGCTGAAAGCAGCGAAGGATCGCATTTTTCAAGCGTCGGTCGCCCTCCTCCTGGTTTTCTCAGCCTATTTGGTTGAAACGGAGTTTCGTCCAACTCCTTGATTGCTTTTGTTATAGTCACTCTCGACAAACCGCAAGCTCGGCTTACGGCGCTGATTCCGCCGTACCCCTGTTTTTTCGCCTCCGCCGCCGCAACTAATCGTCTCTGCCGCTCAGGCAAATGAGGCCAGATATCTGAAAAAAATTTTTCAAGTGGAGTAAGATTTTTCATCATCCAAGCATATCAAACGCTGACTAACTTGTAAAGTTAAATTAAGATCCGCTCCTTAGACGAGAAGCCTTGTTCCAACAACGACTTGCCTGCTTGCAGAATCAAGTCGGCTTTAGCTTGTTGGCGCACTCTCCACCGGCGACGGTCGGGTCGTTCGCTTGACGTTCGGCCCGGCTGGTATTTTTCCTCACCGCAGAGGATGAAAAATGGTAAAATAGTCGGCAAGTCAAAACGCAGGAAGGTCAAAGCGAAAGCGACCCTGAAATTCAAGAGGAGTTCAAAAAGAAACTCTCAAAATGGAGATGGATAAGGCGCTCTTGAAAAATAAAAATTATAAGCTTTCAAAGCCTAATCAAAACCCCAAAAAACCAATCGGAGACGACCGTGAAAATAGACGCAGGCGAAACAATGAGCCTATTCGGCAAAGAGATCCTCACCCCCAGCATAGTCGCCGAGAGGATCCAACTAAATTTCGACAATCACATTAAAACCATTTGGGTTGAAGGCGAAATCAATAGCTTGGCCCGCCCAGCCTCAGGGCATCTGTACTTTCAGCTCAAAGACGCCAAGGCCGTTTTAAAAGCGGTCATCTGGCGAGGCAGGCTTATTCAGAGCGGAGGAAAGGTCGCTCAGGACGGGCTTAAGGTCTTGGCCAGGGGTTCGCTGGCCGTATATCCGCCAAGAGGCGAATATCAAATGATGGTGGACCATCTTGAGCCTTTAGGTGAAGGGGCGCTGAGGTTGGCCTTCGAGAAGCTTAAAAAGCGCCTAGCTGACGAAGGACTCTTCGACGAGGCCCGCAAAAGACCGCTGCCGTTTTTTCCTAAAAAAATCGCCCTGCTGTCCTCCCTCGGCTCCGCAGCCGCCAAGGACTTTATAACCACCGCCGTGAAACGCCATAAAGGGATCCACATAAGCTTATACCCTGTCAGAGTTCAGGGCGCCGGAGCGGCTCTAGAGATGGTCCAAGCGTTAGCCGACATTAATGACTGGGGAGGCTTCGATCTGATAGTGCTGAGCAGAGGCGGCGGCTCGCTGGAAGATCTTTGGGCCTTTAACGAAGAAGTGCTTGTTAAAGCCGTCGCCTCTTCACGCACCACGACGTTGGCGGCTATCGGCCACTCGACGGATCTGTCTCTGGTGGAGATGGCCGCTGATCTTAAGGCCATCACCCCGACTGAGGCGGCGGAGAAAGCCGTGCCCAGCGACGAACGACTCTTGGAGGGACTGGCGGCCATCCCCAAAAACCTCTATGCCGCTGCAAACTCGATTTTTAAAGCCCAAGCCAACAAACTGCTGCTATTGTGGCGTAGGCTTCTTCGCTTTGAAAGCAGACTTCTCGCCGCCGCCCAAACCCTCGACAATTTGACCTCCAGACTCCACCAAGCCGCCCTTCAAAGAACATCGACCGCCGGCGCCCATCTGGCGGCACTGACGAAAGAGCTGGAACTGAAATCTCCCATCAGGGAACTCCACTCTCGCCGCACGAAATTGAATTTCATCTCTCACAACCTGTTGGTTGAGGGACGCCGAAAGATGGAGCGCAAAAAAACAAGACTGGAGTCGGCGACCGAGCGTCTCAAACTCGTATCGCCGCTGGGCATTTTAGAGCGCGGCTATGCGGTGGTCACTAATTCAGAGGGTCGACTGATACGCGCGTCGGATCAGCTCAGCATAGGCGAAGTCTTCAAAGTGCGCCTGGCTAAAGGCGAGCTGACGGCGAAGGTCTCCGACGCTCAATAGTTTTAGTTGAGATTTGCGCCGCTCTTGGCTGCGACGCAAGCGATGTCATCGAATTTGAACGCGAAACAATGGATGCGGCAGAATGTGGATGACGTAGAATATTGATGACGTAGAATCCGGCTAAGCGGAAGTTTTACTTAAGTAAGCGGCAATCGAAAGGGAAGGAAAGTAAAGGAAAGACCGCCATGTCCAACCAAACGCCGAAATTCATCGACTTGTTCGCCGGAGCCGGCGGCTGTCCGAACGGTTGACGGAAGCAGGCTTCCATGGGGTTTGGGCGAATGAAATAATTCCTGAGCGCGCTCGGACATACAAGAACAATCACCCTCATAC
>JAISZP010000306.1 GCA_031269135.1 Deltaproteobacteria bacterium
GAGCGAAATATTTGCCGTGCCCGCATTTTAAGCGTTGCGGCAGGGCATATAAAAGAAAAACCAAATCTAGGCTTCGGAAACATCGTCTCATTCCTTGGGTTGTTTAGATGCTTCAAGGCAGACGCTGCCGCCGAGCATTTCAACCATCTATTTCAAGCATCAATTTCAACCATCTGTTTCAAGCGACTATTGCAACCAGCCGGCGCTTCCAACTGGTTCGACCAGCTGGTTCATCTCTCTGTTTCAACTAGCTGGTTCATCTAGCCTACGCGTCCAGTCGGCGCGTCCAGCTATCGGCGATCGTCTTGGCCCATCATATTTTAAAGCTGCGTCACCTTAAAGCCGTTTTTCTCAAACATGGCCACCAACCCCTTAGGTCCCACCAAATGCGCGCTCCCGACCACAACAAAGGAAACTTCATCGTTTATGCGGAAAAAAGGCTGGAGTCTTTCATACATCGTTTCATTTCGTTTATAGATGATCTTATCCAATAGCGCGAACCATTCCGGATGCTCATCATAGGCCTGAAAATAAAGTTCCTCGAAAGCCTGGGCGTCGCCGCCGGACCATATGTCCAGCAACTCGTCCATCGCTCCTGATTTTAATTTCTCATACTCGACAAGGGTTGATTTAAGAAATATCAGCGATTCTTCTTCGGTAAGAGAAGAAACAAACGAAAATTGTTCGTATACCGACTCGAGTTCATGGATCTTCATGCCTTTGGCTTTGGCCAGTTTAAGAAAGTGGATGTCTACCCCTAGTTTCGCGTCGAAACCAAGGGACTCAAGAAACATCATCTCCAGCATCATGGCCAAATACCAGGGTTTTGGCCGAACTTGATCTATGAAAACTTCAAATAGATTGAGCTTTCCCAATACGTCCTTCAGCTCGGCTGTGGTCTCGGCGTCTAGCCGCTCCCAAAGGCCGACGTCTTGGTCCGGCGGATATGTGCCTTTCTCGGTAAGTTCCTTGGCGATCGTCAGCTGAGTCATGGTGTCGACGTCGACGTTGGCTTCGACCACTAAACGCTTTGAGCGCCCAAAGGCGTCTAGGATGGTTTGATTTAAAGGGTAGATCTCCGGCTTGGCCAGATGAATGGAACCCAAGAGATATATTTGGTGACCGTTGTTGTCCTCTATCGACCATAAAAAAGAAGCCTTGACCGGGGTGGCGGTTATGGCCAGCGCCGACAATAAAACAAATGCCAAAAAGAAAAATAAGGTGCGACTTTTTTGTAAAAACATATTGGCGTCCTATTGGAGCGAATGTTGTCCATCGGTCGGCGCTTGGCCGAAACCTCAAGCGCCGACGAGCGCGTTCAGCGAGAAAACCTATTTTAGGGGAAGTCGCCTTCCAAACAAAATCTCTTCAACCTCTCAGAGATATTGAAATTATACCAGGCTAGTTTTGTCAAAACAAATGCTTCACAGCCGCTCGGCATCCGCGCTTTTAACGACCGGCGATTTTAAGAGCGCTTCAGCTCGATTTTCGCTTCCGCTTTAAGTCGGCTAATAAAATGGGCGCTGATGGAAGCGTTGACGCCGGCGAAGAATTCCTGCCGCCGCCACTCTTTTTTGGCCTTTAGGGCTTAGTGTGTTATCATTTTCAAGGTTCTCTTCGAGCCGACATCCGGTACGACCGGCCAGATTCCGCTAAACACAAGGCCATTGCCGCTTTTTAGGAGAAACAAGTGCGCACGGACGACTATAAAAACGCGATAAAGTTGGCGGCGCAGGATCTTTGCGGACGCAATCCTCAACAGCTTTCCGAATTAGCCGGCGCCGACTTCGACGGACAAGCGCTGAGCTTTTTGTTCCTAAACCGACAGGTGAAGGTTTCCGCCGATTCTTTTACCGTCAGTTGGGCCGACCAAGCCGAAAACGAGGAATTTCCTTTAACCGACGCTGTTTTGGTCCTCCACTACCTTCAAGGAGCCAACGGCTTGAAGCCTACCGGAACCCTCGAAGCATACCGCCAAATACCCGGCGGAGAATTTTACGCCGCCGCCTTTCGTAAACGGGCGGAATTGCCGCTTATCGGGACCTTCGGTCGAAAAGCCGGATTATTGACCAAAGCCGCTCAAGCCTTCGGCGGGCTGATTAAGGAGGGCTTGGGCGACGAGGCCGCCATCTTTAGGGTCTTTCCCAATATGGACATCCTTACGATGATCCATTTGGGCGACGAAGAATTCGAAGCCGACGGTCAGGTGTTGTTCGATAAATCAGTGGGCCTGGGCCTCAGCATCGAAGATGTTTCTTGGCTGGGTTCCACTCTAGTCTACCGACTGATGGGCGCCGCTAAAAAATTGGCTTAAAGCTTGCCTAAAACTAAAACACTAAAATACTAAAAAATCATAAAACTTGAAACCCTAAATCCATAAAATAAAGCCCTAAACCAGCCCATTTTTCGTTGAGCGGCCAAAAGGGCGAATATTATCGCCTAATTCGGAATTTTATTTCTTTTAGATTTTTTTAGTAAAAACTACACTGTTTTTATAAAAAAACAGCTCCTTAAAAACTTGCTTTTTTTTCGTTAGGCACTATCTTTAAATTAGAACTTTTAACCGCCAGCTCTTTGGCCGGCATTTCTCCATAAGGTTTTTCTCTATAAGACTTTTCTATTGAAGCCCTTTCTCTTGCAGGCTTTAAACTCGGATATGACAGCAAAAACTTGTAAATAATTTATTAAAAGGCTAAATATGGCCTGATTTTTCTCGACCTAATCGTCGAGCGGACGCAAATCCGTTTTTTTTGGAGTTTTTAATGAAATTAGCGATATCAGGCAAAGGCGGCGTCGGCAAGACCACTTTAGCCGCGACGCTGGCTTATATTTTTAAGGAAAACGGCGCTAAAGTTTTGGCCATCGACGCCGATCCCGACGCCAATTTAGCTGGGGCTTTAGGTTTTGTCGACCTCAAAGGTCTAACGCCGATCTCGGAGATGAAGGAATTGGTCGCCGAAAGAACCGGAAGCGACCCAGGCACCTACGGAACCTTTTTTTCCATAAACCCCAAGGTGGACGATCTGCCGGACGCCATGGCCAAAGAGATAAACGGGATCAAGTTCATGACCCTCGGAGGCGTGAAAAAAGGCGGAGGAGGGTGCATCTGCCCAGAGAGCGTCCTTTTGAAAAGCTTGGTCATGAACCTGGTTCTGGCTAGAAATGAAGTGGTGATCTTAGACATGGAAGCGGGTTTGGAGCACCTGGGAAGAGCCACCAGTACGGGAGTCAACGCCCTGATCGTCGTCGCCGAGCCGGGACAGCGCTCGCTGGAGACGGTGAGAGTGGTCAAGAAACTCTGCGCGGACCTCGCGATCAAAAGAGTGGCGGTCGTCGGCAACAAAGTCCGCAACCAAAGCGACATCGATTTCATCACCCAAAACGTCGATGGACTGGAAGTATTGGGATTCATTCCCTTCTCCGACTCCATCATCGACGCCGACCGTAACGGTCAAGCCGTTTACTTCAATAGTCCCGAAGCGGTGGAAGCCGTTAAGGGCGTTTATGCGAAATTGGTTCGCTGAAGATGTCGATCGTCTCTCCTTTTGATATAGGCTCAGCTATAGACGGCGGTCACAGCCTTCTAAAAAAGAGCGTTCAAAAAGAGGAATTGAAAGCTGTAAGCTTGCGCCGAAAGCCTTTGACGCAGCGCGATCTTACCGACATGCGCCCTGTATTCGCCGTCGACGTCGACAGAATACTTCACTCGAAGACTTATTCCAGATACATCGACAAAACCCAGGTCTTTTACCTGCTGAAAAACGACCATATCACCCGCCGGGTCCTGCACGTTCAAATCGTCTCCCGCATCGCCAGGACCATCGGCCAATACCTCAATCTCGATCTCGACCTGATAGAAGCGGCCTCTCTCGGTCACGACCTCGGCCATGCCCCTTTCGGGCACGACGGAGAGATGTTTCTATCAGAGCTCTGTCGACAGGCCGGCATCGAGCCCTTTGTCCACGCGGTCATGAGCCTTAGGTTTTTGGAGCGGCTCGAAAAGAAAGGCCAGGGCCTGAACTTGACTCTAGGCGTCTTGGACGCCATATTGTGCCATGACGGCGAATCGGACTTCTCCACCTTGACGGCGGATGATTGTCGCCCCACCTTCGAAGAATTGGATAGACGCATCGCCCTCCGACTCGAAGACCCTAACGCCATGGTGCAGCCCATGACCAGAGAGGGCTGCCTGGTGCGGCTGTGCGACACCATAAGTTACGTGGGAAGGGATCTTGAGGACGCCATCGAGATTGGCCTAATCGAGCGCAGGGTTCTTCCAAAAGACGTCGCCGCCGTCTTGGGAAGCACTAACGGAGAAATAGTCTACCGGCTGGTGCAAGATCTGATCAAACACAGCCTGCAAGATCCCGACAAAGTCGCTTTCTCTCCCGAAATCGCCGGGGCCCTGATCGAACTTAAAAATTTCAACCGCGAACACATCTATTTCAATCCTAAAATCAAAACTCAGGCGCCTAAGCTTCAAAGGCTGTATTCTCTTTTATTCGAGGCCTTAGTCGAGGACTTCGCCGACGGCCCCAAATTGGAACAAACCAAGCGCTTTCTCGAACCGATGGATTCCGAGTACCTCGCCCAAGTGAAACCCGAAGAAAAGACCCGTGATTTTATCGCCGGCATGACCGATGATTACTTTCTTCGCTTAGCTTCCATCATCTTGATCCCCGAATCCAACACCGATTTTTTCAGCTGAAAGTCGCCCGAACCTGAAAGCTAACATTAAAAATTATGCTGGATATGTAGTTAACGGTTTTATATTAAGATAGTTAACATATTTAGTGAGATTCAATATTATGACAAATAAAAAGATTCATTTGACTGCAAATGATCCTGAATCAATTAAAATTAATAATAATTTAAGAATTACTAAAAAAGCAAGGGAATTGATTACAGAAGAAACATTTTTAAAACTGAAAAATGACAAGAGTGCAGGTGGTTTAGTTATGACACCAAAAGAATTTAAAAACTGGTTAGATAAATTATAAAACTAATACCTTTAAGTTCTAAAAGAGGAGTATTACTTATAGGTAAATCAGATGTATTCATTAATTATTTAGCTGGCATAGATATCTTAAGCAATACTAAAGATAAATAAAACCATAAAAAACGGAAAAGAGTTAAAAATAAATTAAAACATATTATAACCTTATTTCAAAATGATAAATCAATTGAAGGCGAAAAACCATTAGTAGGAGATTTATATTGCCAGAGCATGATTGCCCGAACCTGATTGCCTGTAACTAATCGACCGAGGCTGATTGCCGGAACCTTATTGACTGAGACTGATTGCTTGCGACTGATCGACTGCGCCTGAGCGGTCGCGACTGAAAGGATAATCGTTGACCGAAACATCAACCAATACAGTGACCATCGGAACGGTCAAAATCGGAGCGAGAGAGCCGTTGGCCGTAATAGCCGGTCCCTGCGTCATAGAGAGCATGGACGTCATGCGCAAAACCGCCGAGACTCTCAGCGCCCTCGCCCGGGATCTGGGAATCGGTTTGGTGTTTAAATCCAGCTTCGACAAAGCCAACCGTTCGTCGGGCGGCTCCTTCAGAGGCCCAGGCTTCGACGAGGGTTTGGAGGTCCTCTCTCGCCTAAAAAAAGAGTTTGATATCCCTATAATCAGCGACGTCCATGAGACATGGCAAGTGGAAAAAGCCTCTCAAGTTTTGGATGCCCTCCAGATCCCGGCTTTTTTAGCCAGACAGACGGATCTCTTGATCGCGGCTTCCGACAGCGGACTACCTTTAAACGTAAAAAAAGGCCAGTTCATGGCCCCTCAAGACATGGCTTTAGTGATCGAAAAGGTGTCGAGCCGCCCCAATTTCAAGGGGATCTGCCTCTGCGAACGAGGAACCACCTTCGGCTACCACAACCTGGTGGTGGATATGCGCTCTTTGGCCATAATGAGGGATATGGGCTGGCCCGTCGTCTTCGACGCCACCCACTCCGTCCAACTCCCCTCCGCCGGACAGGGCCGCTCCGGAGGAGAGAGGCGTTTCATCCCCACCTTAGCCAGAGCCGCCGTAGCGGTCGGGGTGGACGCCATCTTTATGGAAACGCACCCGCAGCCCGAAAAAGCCCTCTGCGACGGCCCGAACCAGTGGCCTTTGGACCAAGTCAAAGAGCTTTGGACAAATTTAAGAGATCTTCATCTTTACCTTAAAAATAAGGAGCGAATATGACCAGCTTTTCCGTTTTTCCCCCGATAAAGTGGGTAGGCTTTGACGTCGATGGGGTTATGACCGACGGCGGCATAATCCTAGACGACAACGGGGGACAACAAAAACGCTTTCACAGCCGAGACGGTCATGCTCTGAAGATGCTGATCAAAAGCGGGATAGCGGTCTCGATCATTACCGGCCGAAAAAGCGACGTGGTCGCCCTCAGAGCCAAGGAGACAGGGATTTTAGACGTCCATCAAGGAATAACGAATAAAGGCCTGGTATACCAAAAAATTCTGGCCGACCTTAGCCTTAGCCCCGAGGAGACCGCCTTTGCCGGAGACGATATAGTGGATCTGCCCATCATGACCCGCTGCGCCTTGCCGATGGCCCCAAAAGACGCAAGCATGGAAGCTCTAAAAGTCGCCAAATTCATCAGCGACTCCCCAGCCGGCTATGGGGCGGTCCGTGAGATGGTGAAATACATTCTTACCGGCTTAGGACACTGGGACAAGATGGTCGCCGGTTATAGCCTGTGATGGACAGCCGCCTCAAAAAATGACCCAGCCCTCCCCAAAAAATGCCGAGAACCCGCTGGACGACGCCTGCGGCGATGCTGTTTCCAATGAAAAGGAGCCTGCCGATATAGCGCCGACGACAACCAGCCAAGTCGGCGAAAACTCGAATACGTCGGCGATTGGACCAACAAACCGACATTCAAGCGAGCAATCAAGGAAACTGGCAAGCAAACAGGCAAATAAACAAGAAAGCGAACAAGAAAAAAT
>JAISZP010000052.1 GCA_031269135.1 Deltaproteobacteria bacterium
GTGAGGCCAGACATCTTGAAAAAAAATTATTAAGGGATCAGTTTTCATGCTGAAGAGTATAGCAAATATAATTTTAAATGTTAAGCTTTTTTAGTTCCAAGCCCTTAGAGCGCGGCAACCTTTTTAGCGATCACTAAAATGTAAGTCAGGTTTTTTCGGCAACCTACGCCGCCGGTAAGCTCCTCCAAGCCTTTGGGGCCGTAATGCCAAAGTAGGGAGGCGGCAAGGGATCTTAGTTCATTTTTATGATCTTCCATCAGAGAGAGCTCAAATGAGGCGTTCAACAGCTCTTGAAACAGTTCATCTTTGCTGACGGCGCCGTCTACGCAGCCGCATCGTCGAGGGTTTGTCGAGGGGTCTTTCCCGTCCAGCATGACGTCGCTGATCGCTAAAAAGCCGCCGGGCTTCAAGACTCTGAAAAATTCGGATAAGGCCGAGCGTCTGTCGCATAGGTTTAAGACGCATTCGCAAAAGATCCCGTCGCAAAAATCATCGCTCAAAGGGAGAGCTGAAATCGAGCTTTGGTGGACGACGCCGAATCGACTGGCCTGCTCGGCGAAGATCTTTGACGTTTCCACTCCTATTGGCTTGAAGCCGAGAGAACTTAAGAGCTCCAACGTGGCCCCCGGCCCGCAGCCTGCGTCGAGCA
Source organism: Deltaproteobacteria bacterium (assembly GCA_031269135.1). GTDB lineage: Bacteria > Desulfobacterota > Desulfarculia > Adiutricales > Adiutricaceae > JAISZP01. The sequence continues at coordinate 650 of JAISZP010000052.1, forward strand.
AAGTCGCATCACGGTCAAATCGGCAAAAATCAAGAACCCTTTTGGTCAGCGCCAGTCCTCCGGGCCTCAAGCTGGGACCGGTGATTTTTCTAAGCGCTCCGCCTTCATAATCGTCAAGAGAGAGCGCTAGAGAGCCTGCAAGCGAGCCTGCAAGAGAGAGCGCTTTAGGGAGGTCGCTCATTTATCTTCCAAGAGTTTTTCCACTTCCAGCATGCGTCCAAAGGCCAGTTCGTCATCGACTAAGACCGTCCCGCATGTTTCGCAGCCTGGAAGTTGAACCAAGAAGCTCGAACCCATATAGGTGACGTTCACCGACGTCTGGGTCAGAGGTTTGCCGCATTTGCGGCAAATCCATCCTTCGCCGCCCTGTTTGGAAAAGGCGTGAGCCATCAGACTCTCCCGCCGTCGCGGGCGAAGCCTTCTTCGGAGGCGGGACTCTCTAGGGCTTGGCCGGCTATATTGGGCAAGGTCATGCGGTGGCACCAAGCCCGGTGAACTTTTTTCACTCCGTTGGCCAGTTCCTCATATTCCACCCAGAAGGTCACCTGCCGAGGCTTAAGAGTCGCAATCATCAGCTTGGTCTGAGGGTTTACGAACATGGGACCTGATTTTTCAGCCTCTTGCAATACCATAGCCACATCGTCAAAGAGGATTCGTCTGGCCTCCATCTCTTTCAAGACTGAATCCGGGATGTCGATGTTAAGGGACATGTCTTTTTCCTCCGCAGGTTCCAACCAAACAGTCTGAAGCATGAGTCTTTTAAAAAAGCTTCTGTTGCGCCGTCTGTCGGATATATTGGGCGCCGCAGGCAAGTTAGGAACGCCGGGTCGGCGCTTGTCGGAATCAATCTCATCCTCATCGACGCCGTCTTGTTTAACATTATTTTGGTAAACGCCGTCATGGTCGACGTCATTTCGCTTGACGTCGTCTTGTTTAACGTTATTTTGGTAAACGCCGTCATGGTCGACGTCATTTCGCTTGACGCCGTCTTGTTCAACGTCATCTTCATTAACGCCGTCTTCGCTAAAAAGGAGATCAAGAGGGTGATAGGCCTTTTGACCCGTTTCCAGAAAACGGTCGCGGCACATGACGCACCAAGCCAGAAACGGTCCGGGGGAGGCGTTGGTCCTCTCAAAGACGTATCGGCGGCCCATTTCAGGGTTGGCGTGGGCGGCCAAACCTCCATAGCCGCAACAAAGAGTATATTTGCGCGTCATCTTGGGTTCGACTATTTTTTGCCCGATAGTCGCCATTAGAGCTCTGACGCCGTCTTGGGACTCCGCGTCGAAGCGGGCGGCGCAGGGATCATGGATGAAAAGCGGGCTGTCGATCGCCAGCGGCCTTTTAGGGCTTGGAAGCTGCGCAAGGACGGTCCATAAGCTCTTTATCGGTATTTGAGGAAGTTCTTTCAAAAAAAAGAGTCGACACGACGGACAGGCCAGGATGACAGTCGGAAAGCCCGCCTTTTCCCAGGTGGCGAGCAAAAAAGAAACAGTTTTCCTGGTTAAAATCTCTCGGCCCGACCAGCGGGCAGGCGCTCCGCAACATGCGCTGAACAGTCCGACCCCGCCTTCGAGGCGCCGGGTCAGATGAAGGTAGAGGGCCTTGACGGCCTTTGGGAGCGAAGCAGTCAACTGACATCCTGGAAAAAATAGGTGCTTGCTCGATTCAAATCCAAGCTGAGGCCTTGAAAAAGAGGCCTGCTCCGAATTTGAAAACACCTGATCTTCCAAGGCGAATTCGTGGGCTGAGACAGGCATATGGTTTTGAGCGACCATGTCGAAACGAGCCGACTCGACGAATTTACCCAGATCGGCGCCGTTTGGGCAGACGACCCCGCATAATCCGCATTGCGCGCAACTATTGATATGAATATTTGAGTGTCTAATCCCAAAGGCTGTGATGATGTTGTTGTAGAATTCTCGGGCGTATTTCTTCGGATAACCCTTGCGGCTTCTGAGATAAGGGCAAGCGGGAAGGCAGGAAAGACACGCGCAGTTAAGGCATCGTTGGGCTTCAAGCCGCGCTTGCCGCTCAGTAGGCTGGGTTCCCGGCGCAGCCGCGACTTCGCTCGCGCTCTCCACTCCCGTCAGATCCACGACTAATTTGGAAGGAGTTATTTGTTCCTTTTCTCTAGCCGTCTTAGGGTCGACGCCCTGAAAAAGACGGTCCATCGAGGTGGCCGCTCTTTTGCCGGAGGTCAGCGAAACGATGTG
>JAISZP010000123.1 GCA_031269135.1 Deltaproteobacteria bacterium
TGAGCTTTCAGCGGTTGTTCATGGATTTTAGATTTTGTTGATAGGCTATCGCCAGTTGTTCATATGCTTTTAGTCGTTGTTTTTTTTGTCTTTTTTAATGATTTTTTTCGTCTTTCGCCGGTTCGAGCTCTTGCAAGCCTTTATCCGGATCGCGTAAAAAGTTCGGAAATTGCCGTTAACGACCGCTGCAGACCTTGGACATGGCTGCAAACAGAGCCGACAATTCTTCTTGTGTGCCGGCGTTGATCCTCACGTGATTCGGCAGGCCGAAAGAGGTCAACGAACGGATGATGACCCCTTCTTTCATGAGGGCTTGGGTAAAGGCGTCGGCGGCGATCCCTTGCGGAAGACGAGCCATGATGAAGTTGGCCTGCGTCGGATAGACCGTAAGCCCAAACTCGGGCAGACGCTCCTTAAACTGGTCGAGCGCCGACCAGGTCATGGAAAGGGTTTTCTTTAAGTGCTCTTCGTCTTTTAAAGCCGTCAACACGGCTACTTGGGTAAGGGAGTTGAGGTTAAACGGCTGACGGACTTTATTGAGGGCTTCGGCAAGTTCCGGGGCCATCAAAGCGTAGCCGACTCTTAGGCCGGCTAAACCAAAGATCTTTGAAAACGTCCGATAGATGATCACTTGATTGGTGGCCAGCAGCGCTTTGTAATCAGGCCTGGGAGCCCGGCAGAAGTCTATGTAGGCTTCATCCAAGACTAAAAGGGTGGTTGGAGGAAGCTTTTCCAAGAACTTATAAATGGCCTCGGGCCTGAGGTAGGCTCCGGTAGGGTTGAGAGGGTTATCCAAGAAGATGAGCCTGACGGTCGGATCGATCGCGGACGCTATGGCCTCCAAGTCGTGTCCGTAGCCTGCGTCTAAAGGCGATTCCACCACTTTGGCCCCGCTGGCCTGGGAGTTTTTGGCGTACAGAGTGAAGCTGGGTTTGGACATCAGAGCCGTCGCGCCTGGCGACAAAAGGGCGTGGCTCATCACTAAGATAAATTCCGATGAGCCGTTTCCGGCTAATATCCCCTCCGGCGGGTGATCCGCCAGCTTGGATATCGCCTCTCTCAGCCTGCGACTGTCGGCGTCTCCGTAACGACCGAGTCCTCCCAAAGCCAAGCTCATGGCGTCGATGGCCAGCGGAGAAGGCCCCAGACTGTTCTCGTTCGAGGCAAGCTTTACGGCGCTTTTTAAACCTAATTCCTCTAAGACGTCTTCGATAAGACGACCCGGAACATAGACGCCGAGTTCTTTGATGTGCCGAGGGATGAAAAAATCGACGTTGACTTTTTTCATAAAGCCGAAAAACCTGTATCGAGTGTTGTTTGTTTGCGTTTATTGATCCAAAGAGAGCTGGCTGGTGAGGTATTCAATGCGGCTTTTCAGCTTTGCGTCTTTGTGGAGCTGCGCTTCAATCTTATTGATGGCGTAAAGGGTGGTCGAATGTCTGCGCCTGCCGAAGGCCTGACCAATTTCTTCCAAAGTATGCTTGGTCATCAGGCGGGCCAGATACATTCCCATAGACCTGGCTTCGTTGATGTTGCGGCGACGTGAATTGGACTTGATGTCCTCTTCGTCGAGGTTGAAAGAGCAGCAAATGACCCTTAATATCTTATTGAGCGCGAGTTCGTTGGACCCCGTTTCCATGAGGTAATCAAGGCATTCTTGGGCCATAGTCATGTCTACGGATTTGTTGAGAAGGTTGCTCTTGGCGGACAGATTCACCAGGCAGCTTTCCAATTGACGGACATCGTTCTTTATGTTGTTGGCCAATAACTCCAATATAGGTTTTGATATCTTAAGACCGGTTTTGGTCGCTAGATTCGTCAATATCCTCAGTCTCGTCTCAAAGTCCGGGGCGCCTATGGGGGCCACTAAAGCGGACGAGATCCTCGACTTGAGCGATTGGCCCAGCCGGGGGATCTTGCGGGGTTCCAAGGTCGAAGTCATCACCACTTTCTTGCCTTGATTCATCAGCAGATCCAAAGTGAAGCACAGCTCGTCTTGAATCTTTCTTTTTCCGGCCAAAAAGGTGACTTCTTCAAGAACTAGGACGTCGCATTCGTTGCGGTACTTGCGCTTGAAGTCTTCCATCGAGTGATGGTGCAGCGCTCTGACCATTTCATTGGTGAAGTCTTCGGCTGATAGGTAGTGCACTTGTCTTTCAGGATTGCTGGTCAAAAACACCTGGCCCAGGGCCTGGGAGAGATGGCTCTTGCCTAAGCCGTGGTCTGAGATGAAAAACAAGATGTCGGTGCCGAGTTGCTGGTCGTTGGAGAAGGCTTTAGCCGCTTGGTAGGCCAGGTTGTTGGGATCGCCGACCACGAAATTATCAAAGGTGAAGCGGGGGTTGAACAGCATTCGGCCGCGGCCGAATCCTGGAAGCAGATTGTTTTGCTGAGCGGCGGCGTATTGAGGGAACTGCTCATAGTCGTCGGAATCGCCGGCGTTTTCGACGGGGCTGTTGAAGTTGCTTTCGACGGACTCGTTAAACTTGATGATTATTTCGCCCAGGCCGAGTTCGCGGGACTTTTGGTTTATGGCGAAACAGATTTCCTTCTCAAAGTGCTTTTGAACGTAGCTTTTAAAAAAAAAGTTCGGCGATTCCAACACAAAGTGGTTTTCGGCGTTGAAACTAGGCAGTAGCGGGTCAATCCACACATTAAAGGTGGATTGCGGAATTACTGTCGCTAAAATGTCTTTGGCCAAAGGCCACAACTTGTCTTGGGAAATGGACAAGTCCCCCATTCCATCAGGAGAATTCACCATAAGGGGTCACCAACCAAACTTAATTTTTGTTGCGGGAGAATAGACAAAGAAACAGAGGAAGAAGCTTTTTTAAAAAGACCTTAAAAAGGTTGTGCGATTTCGTGAAAATAGATTAGCCCAAATTCGACTCGGAGGCAAGGGGTAAAACAGAAAATTTTGCCCTCTCTAAAAGCCTCTTTCTACGGTTAAGTGTTTGATTTTACAGGAGAAAAAATTTGCATTGAGGGTGTGAGGAAGTTGGATTCAGACCAATATAAAACCTTCTCAAAATCTAAAATTTGGGTGGCGATATCCTGACATTAGCTGTCGGGTAGGTTTATTTTAGAAACTTTTCGTTTTTAAAAAAGCAAAAAAATTGATGTGTGTTTTAGGTGGATCTGGACAGATCTAAACGGTAAATATTTTCTAACGGCTTGATATTTTAGAGATTTTTTTTCATCTTTTCTAAAGTCTTCTATTGGTGGGACTGAGCTATTTGAGACTTCTAAAATGAGGATAACCTCGAATTTTTATCGACATGGGCCGTCAGCATGGTGCATTGGCAAGCCTTGCCGCCTTCTTTAGCTCGGAAGCGACCAGCCTAAAAGGAGTTAAAAACGACCTCGGCGCTTTAACGCGATATATCGAAAAATTGGGCGCTCAAACTATTATCTCGACTATTTCCAGGTAATTTTATCCATAGAGTTGCAAGTTCATACGTCGAAGTTTATCTAAAGCGGAAAAAAAAGATTTGACATTTTGACTTTACATGTTTTTCGCCATTTAATATATGATGATAGAGCACTAAATCCGCAAAGTAGTATTCATCACCGATTAAAATACGTTTTTGCCTTGCTTCAAAAGCAAAATCCGTATCCGAGTTCCAGAAGAAAATTTAAAATTTTTCGAGCAATGCTCGCTCTAATTTTGTTTTCGTCGACACTTCATAAAAAGCACGTTTGAGAGGATCGTCAATTAGTGATATTTCCGCAATGATGGTGAAAGAGAGTTTGCTTAGAATTTCCTTTCCAGATGAATTATGCCGATGTGGTGCGGATTCGGGAGTCAGTGACTCCCGAATTGATGATGATGATTAGGCTGCCGGACTCAAAGATGGCTCATCTACGGCGCCGGAACTGCGGCTATAGAACTGCGACTATAGAGTTGAGTTATAGAGTTGAGTTATAGAACTGCGGCTATAGAGTTGCGGCCGCCAAATCGCGACTCGGCAGCACTCGGCATGGAAAAAATTGAAAAAAGTCGGCGTATCCATCCAGGCTCGTCTCGAACCTTAAATCGACTTGATTGCCAGCCCCACCGCCTTCGCCAATAACGGCGGCACTGCATTGCCGACTTGAGCGAACTGCTGAGCCTGAGTTCCAGCAAAAATGAAATGGTCGGCGAAAGACTGAATCCGTGCAGCTTCCCGCACCGTAAACGCCCTGTCTTGTTCGTATTGAAAGTACGCACCCCAATGCGGGTCGCACTTCGTCAAAATAGTCGAAGCCAATCCAGCGGGGTCTACGCGGCCATAACGTTTCGTGTGGTCTGATTTTCTCGCCGATTTCATCCCTTTGGGCAGAAGCTCCTCAGGGATGTCCGTCCAATTGCCGCCGGGCTTGATATGTTCAAGCCGCTTGATGTTGACGTCGGCTAAACGCGGGGCTTGATGATTGACGACGCCGATAGTCGCCGTCCGCGCTCTGCGCTGATAATCGCATGAAGGGTCTCGGCGATGATCCTTAATCGGCTCTCCCTGTTCGCCGTTTTTTAGTGGAGGTAAATCGCTCAATGCTTCAAAGACTGTGACGAATTTTGAATCTGTTTCGGGCGTAGGCGTTTTCACAAGCGATTGGCCGTTGAACGTCGCGGTGAAATTTGGTTTGATGGGGGCTTGATGAATAGGTTCCGGAAAGATGGAGGCCGGGACGTTTTTGCCCCGCAGTCCTATGATGATTGTACGCCACCGCATTTGCGGCACGCCGTAATAGGCCGCGCCCAAAATGCGGACG
>JAISZP010000130.1 GCA_031269135.1 Deltaproteobacteria bacterium
TCAGAGCGTATAAACTCCGCAAGCCCCTATCGGCTTTGGAAAAATCCAAAAGCTGCATGCGGGGGCTATCTTAGGCGATAAAGCGATTTTAGAGAAAAATCAGGCGCTGAAGCAAAGTCGGACGCTGGCGCGAAGTCATACGCGAAGTCAGGCCCTGACGCAAATAGGAAAAGAGCAAATAGGAAGGCGTCATTCCCCGGCTTCGACGATATATTTCCTGTCTGCGACCAGCTTTTTGTTGTAACGCTCGGACATTTCGCTGAAACCTTCTCTGCCGATCAAGCCGTAAGTGAACTTTTTGCTCAGTTCCACGCCCGGTTGGTCTAAAGCATTGATCCCGGCGAGAGCGCCGGAGACGACGGTCGCGAGCATCAAAGTCTGCAGCAGATAGCCTACGGATGACGGAGAGACTATGGGCATGGTGAGAGATAAGTTCGGGCGCCCGTTTTCGGCTAAAGCTCTGGCCGTTCCCAAGCGCTCAAAGTTCAAGATCTCTCCCAGAGTGTGTCCGCCAAGGTATTGCAGCTCTTGATGCTCGCCGAAGATTGAGGGAACGGTCACATCGACTCGAAACGACTCGACGCCTAAAAAGCACACGGTCTTATCCTGAGGGCCTTCCATGTAGAGCTGAAGCTGCGAGTGCTGGTCGGTCACTCCCAGGGCTTTGATGGCTGTTTGCCCTGTTCCGCTGTGGAAATCCTCTTTGACAGCGTTGCCCGCTCCTTTTAAAAGCTGACCGTACCAGTCGCTCGACGCCTCTCTAGCGGTCTTGACGCTCCCTATCTCTCTGCCGTCCGCGTGGTGGGCCTTTCCGAGCGACTCGTTCCACAGCTGAGCGAACCAGTCGGAGACCTTGGATAAGGCGTCCGAATAAGGCATCATGACCAAAGAGCCTCTCTTTTTTCCCGTCGTCAGCAGCCAGTTTAGACCGGCGAAGAGGGCGGCGATGTTGCCGGGCTTATTAAAGTCGTCTTGGGCGATTCGAGCGCCGTTGAGCAGTTCGGTAATATCGACCCCGGCCATAGCCAAGGGAGCTAAGCCCACGGCGGTCAGGACGGAAAAACGTCCCCCCACTCCGGCAGGTATCGGAAACGACATATAGCCGTTGGAGTTGACTAATTTTCTTAAAACCCCGTTTTGCGAGTCCGTGGTGACCAATAGATGCTCTCGCGCCTTGCCGCGCCCAAGTTTTTTTTGAAGGCGTTCGTGGGCCAGCATGAACTGGGTCATGGTTTCGGCGGTGGCCCCGCTCTTGGAGATGACGTTGAAGCAGGTGGTTGATAGGTCCAATTCGTCCAAGACGGCGCTGAAACCCTCGGGGTCGATGTTGTCGGTCACTATCAGTTTGGGCCAGGCTTTTTTGGAAGAGCGGTTCCATTTCGGTTCAATGGCGGTGTAGACCGCTTTAGCTCCAAGAGCGCTTCCGCCAATCCCCAAGACCACTACAGTTTGAAACTTTTTACGGTTCTTTTTGGCGAATTTAAGACACTGTTTAGGGATATCGGGATCTGTCGGGAGATCGGCGAAAGGCAGTTCGCCCTTTTTTCGTCTGTCGAAAAAGTCTTTCGTCGCTTTGGCGAGTTCTTTGTCGATGGTGTTCAGATCGCTCGTCGTAAGGCCGGTGGAGCCTAGAGCCTTGGACGTAAGATTGTTGTAGTCAAGGGCAAGAGGGGAGCTACAGATGGGTTTAGGCTCTGTCGCAACGGATGCGGGTTTTTTTTTAGTGACTTTATTCGCCATATTTTCTCCGACTGGATATTGGTCTTTCGCTTGTCGCCACAGGCGTCAAGCGGGAAGGGCTTTTCCAAACTTATCGCGATGTCGCCGACGGCTTATGAAACGTTTCTGACGGCGTCGGCGGCGTTTTGGGGGGCGATCCGGCAAAAAGGCGCCGTCGGAAGGATTGTAGCCTGATTTGTTTTCTCAGTTGACAAGGCCGAAGATGGTCAGGTAGAATCATTATATAAATGAGGGAAGGCGCTCGGGACGGAAAAGTTTGAGCTGAAATTCGACCTCTTGGATTTTTCCGCCGTCAAAAAGAGGTTGAAGCGATATAATGCGCTATACGCTCTAAATACCGAGCCGACTCCGAATACTGAGATGGCTCCGAATACTGAGATTGCCGCGAATACCGAGCCGGCGCTCAATATCTATATGGTTCCGAATATGGACATGGCGCCCAATAGAGTTGCGAGTCGACTAGTTCATCATCCCGCCGTCGGCGCTTGCCAAACTCCGAGCCTGGCCGTTTTCCAAATTTTAAAAGCGCGACTCGACTAAAAAGAGTTGCTCAAAACCTAAATAAGATTACCACCTTTTCGGCGTACAATCAAGCAAATGAGCGCTTTTAACAGCTCGCAAGCGGTAAATTTTCAAGTCCAAGCGTCGTATATCCAAGACGGAAAAAAATTTGGCGTCTTTGCCGTCGCTTAACGTTATTTTTGATGCGTGACGTCATTTTTCGGCTATCGGCGATTTGCATAAGGCTTTTTAGCGTAATAGGCGGCGATGCTCCTAATGATTCGGCGCATACGGTCGGTAAGGCCGGTTTCCGTTTTTCCAGGCTTTCGCTGTCGAGGATTTTAAATTCAATCACTTGCTTTGCAAGGATAGATCAAGCCTTGCTCGCGGCTTTGCAAAAGCCCGGACCAAATTGATCCATAGATTTATTCATAGATTCATTTATGGATTCATTCATGTATTAGTTTAGAGATTATAGATTAGTTTATAGATTGTAGATTATAGAATATTGTTGTAGTGGTTTATTCAGCATTTTTTAGATTAATTTTTCGATTCGTGTTCAACTTGATTGCGACTCAACCCTAAGACTCATTTGAGAGAAGGCTTAACTTTTAAAACGATCCTTTGGACGATTTTTCAGCTTCAGCTTTTCTTTCACAACGATCCCCCTGGTAGGCTATATGGAAGAAGTCTTAAAAAAAATTGCTAGGCGTATTTTGGATTTGGACGAAGAGACTCTAGCTAAACTTATCCCTAAATACCGCAAACGCATGACGAACTTCGACCCAAGCCAAGAGTGGGAAGAGGCGGTCATCATCTATTTCATCATCAATGGTTACCGCATCAAAAATACGCAGTTCAATGAAAACATCCAGAAGTACATGGAAAATCTTAAGAAAAAAGAGCCTTCCGAAGATTGGGTCGCGACTCCGCCTGACGTGCGCCTGATTAAGTAGCGTTTAGGTGAAGTAGGATTTGGAAAAAATCCGAACTGGGCGGTTAGTGAGCCTAGCGCAAGTGCGCAGGTCATTTTTCGGAAAACTGACGCTCAATAAAAACTAAAAGGCTGAGAAACTAAAAGCCTGGAAAACTAAAAGCCTGAGAAACCAAAGGCCTGAAAAACTAAAACCCCTGATCGATAGGACAAAAAAAGCGGCGGCAAGATGTAATTCGGCGAACTTCCAGAGATTTCACGCGTGATTCCAAGCTCGCAGCTAAAAAACACCCGTCATGCAAATACTCGGCATTTCCGAGCAATCATTTCCGAGCGATCATTTCTGATCGATCATTTCCGCTCAACCATTATCCGTTCAATCATTTTGAGAAATGCGCCGCAATCGACGAAGCGGCGCCGCCGATAGGCGCAATATACGTTAGGAACTAAATTATGGCGATAAAAAAAGCAGACTTTAAATACGAGATAGTTAAAAATCTAGGCGTCATCTCCGAAGGCAAGAGTGGATGGCGAAAAGAATTGAACTACATAAGCTGGAACGGCGGCGCCCCTAAGTATGATGTGCGCGATTGGGATAGTGAACGCCAAAAGATGGGAAAGGGCGTGACTCTAACGGAAAGCGAAATTCAAAAACTTTACGAATTGATAGGAGAAAAAATACCTAATACGCAACCTAACGCGCAACCTGAAACGCAGCCTAATGCAAATGATGAGCAATGACCATATTTTTTTCGGAAAACTTGCGCCGCCTACTCCTAAAACCGTTCCTTTTTTCTTGACCTTCAACGTTCAAGACTAAATAGCTTTACTCATCTATTTAATTCTTTGCGCCTCGATGCAAAAGCTGCGAGACCTAAAAAGCCATTTTTTGGAAATTAGACCTGCGCTTTTCATCGCCCCTGCCTTTTCTCCGCCCGACGACAGCCCAATCCTGTCATGCCCGATCCTTTTATGCATAATGCTTGCGATTAAAAGGCAAGCCGACAATCGTCGTTCTTTCCCGCCCCGCCTAAAGCATATCCCAGACGCCTTAACGCCCGCATCTCCACCATATCGACACGTCATTTCCGTTCAACGTTTCGAGGATGCTAGTTTTTTTCTTCTTCTTCTTCCTCTTCATGAGGGTTAGGGTTTAAAACCAAGCGGTAGAAGCCGGCCAAAGCCACCAATGGCCACAATGTGCCGATGTAGTAAACCATTTGGCAAAGCAGCTCTTCGACAAGCATCGGAAGACCCGCTAAATCGGTCAGCAACATTATTATCCCTATGACCAGGCTTAAAGCCAACGTGGTGCAGACAAGCAGCCCCACCGCCTGGTTGAGGTGTTTGGGATAAAACTTTAAGGCTTGAAAGACCATGACGACTCGTTGGGCCCATATCCCTATTCGGCCGTCCACCATCAGAAAAAAGGTGATGAATTCCAAGAAGATGAATCTACGAAAAATAGGCCATATGAATCTAATGATGAGGTAGAACGAAAACAGAAAAGAAAAAAACATGGCGATATGCATAAACCCGCCGCCGATGTTTCTAAAGAGGAATTGGCAGATCACTATCGGAAAAAAGGCGACGAAAATGCCGACTGCAAGGAGTAGGCCCATCACACATACCACAAAGATGACGAACAAGGCGTTGTGGTAACGTTTAAGAGCGAATCCGACGTCGGAGGAGTTTATGGATAAACCGTCCCACAGGTTTAAGGCGACCTTGGACAAGAGCAAAGCGGAGAAAGGCGTCACGAAAAAAGGTATGATCAAGCCCAACGCCAAGCGCAGGCGGCCGTTTTGAGCGAGAGTTCGTTCCAATGCTCTGATGATCTCTTCTTTAGATTGTTGGCCGAGGGCGAAGGCTTCAAAGATAGGCTCATAAGGCGCCTTGAGGAAGGAACTTAACTGATCGAAAGCGAGAACGACTACGCTTAACGCCGCAAGCACGCCAATCAAGCCCTTTGGTTTTTCCCAAAGTATCGGCCAAGAATGCTTAAAAATCTCCCAAAAACTGGTTGGAGCAGAAGGCGGGGGCATCAGCCAGGGTTGCTCAAGAAAAGACATGAATAACATTCCTAAAATGTGAAGATATAATTTAAAATAGCCCTGATGCTCAAAAAAACTAGTTGTTTAGCGCATAATGCCTCATAAATATTTTTAGATGGAAGATTTCGGTTAAGCTAGCGAACTTGCCGCAAGTAAAAGCGAAAAACGTTTAAAACAGATTCAGCCGCCTGATTTTTTGTCGAAACTAAACGTTATTGCAGCTAAATCCGATGATTTTGGCCGCTAAAGCGCATCACTGCGTCAACAATAAGTAATCGTCGATTTCTTTAAGGGTTTGGCGATAGCCGTTATAAACATCGATTAGATTTTGGTGGTCTTTGTAGTCTTGAAGGGTCAAAAGCATCACAGGGAGCCTGGCCGAAAAATTAAAAAGCCCTTTAAGAGACTTCAAGGCTTCCAGCTCCTGTGGACTTAAAGATTTTGGGGAAGCGGCCTTCATGATGGCCCTCAGATCAGGAACGTACCCGGCTAAAGCTTTGGCGTCCCTAAAGCACAGATCATGGACGGATTGCGCCTTTGGGAATTCATCCGGAGGATTGAGTTCTGCAAGTATCGTTCTCCACAGATCTCCATCTAAATCTTCGATTAATCCTTTAATGCGTTTGTCAAGTTGCTGAAAAGTGAGCATATGATCATCCTAATGAATAATAAAATCAAATGAATAATAAAAATAAGGCAAATAAAAAATCAAACAAGCAAAAATCAAACAAAAAACGAAAAAATAAGGCGAAAAGCTGCGGCGAACCGCTTTTTAAGCTGTTTTCGATATGAATATGTTGCGGAACATGTTTAAAAACGATTAGTTTTCGTACGTCAAGATGTTTGGATGAGTATAATTGTCTCTGCCTGACAATTGGCCGAGTTCAGACAATGCATCGGCTAAATGCGGCGAGAGATCGTCCAGCGAATTGAGCCGATAACCCCAGTTGCCCTTGGCGGTGCCTGGAGTGTTTAAGCGGCTCTCTTGCCCTAAGTTTAAAAGATCTTGGACGGTCACCACGCACAGAGCGGCAGGCGAGAGATATGCCAAACGAACAAGCGCCTCTGCGGCGTCATCGGCGGTCACCGGCCAGCCGGCGAGTTTGGTAAGCCTCTCGCGGGCTTGATCGTCCAAGTCGTGCTCGTACCAGCCTTTAGTGGTGTTGTTGTCGTGGGTGGCGCTGTAGACCAAGTTGTCGGCTGGAATCCTGAAAGGCGTGTGAGAAGAAAGAGGTTGATCAGAGCCGAAGCCGAACTGCAGCACCCTCATCCCCGGAAATCCGAACCTTCGTCTCAAGTCGGTGACGTCCGGAGTGATGACCCCCAAGTCCTCAGCTATGATGTTTAGACTATCTCTGCCCTGCATGACGGTCTCGAAAAGCTCGGCCCCAGGGCAGGGTCGCCAAGAGCCGCTTTGGGCGGTTTTGCTGCGCGGCTCCACCGACCAGAAGGCGCTGAAAGCCCGGAAATGGTCTAATCTTACCCAGTCGAAGAGACCTAAATTGTGCAGAATCCGTCCCTTCCACCAACGATAACCCTCTTTTTGGTGAGCCGACCAGTCGTAGATGGGGTTGCCCCACAATTGACCGGTCTTGGCGAAATAGTCCGGCGGGACTCCGGCCATAAAGCTTAAAGTTCCGTCGTCGTTTAGGCTGAAAAGTTCTCGGTGGGACCAGACGTCGCTTGAATCGTGATTTACATAAAAAGCGGTGTCTCCAATTAGTCCGACGCCTTTTTCCTTAGCCGCTTGTTTAAGCCGTCCCAACTGAGAAAAAAATAAAAATTGACCAAACTTGACCCGTAGTATCTCTTTGGAGAACTTTGTTCCGTATTTCGCCAAAGCGCCGTCGTCTCTATCGGCAAGATCCGCCGGCCAATCCGTCCAGGCGACTCCGCCGAACGCGTCTTTGGCGGCTATGAAGAAAGAGTAGTCATTGAGCCAAGAGGCGTTGTCAAGGCAAAAGCGCTCAAAAACGTCGTTATGCTCCAAGGCCCCTAAAGCTCTCTGAAAAGCCAGATCGATGAGAGCGCCTTTGCGATGAATGGTGGCGTCAAAATCGACTTGGCTGCTTTGAGCTTGATGAGCCCTCTGGAGGTCGGAGAGGTCTATGAAACCCTCTGTGAGCATCAGATCGGGACTGATTAAGAGCTCGTTGCCGGCAAAGGTGGAGAAAGCGGTGTAAGGAGAATTGCCTAGAGACGGGGAAGTGGGGTTGGTGGGGAGAACCTGCCAGAAGTGGAAATTGGCTTTGTGCAGAAAGTCTATGAACTGGTGCGCTGATGGTCCGAGATCGCCTATTCCATATGGACTGGGAAGGCAAGTGAAGTGGAGCATCAGGCCAGAGGCCCTCCAGCCTTGCTCGAAGCGGTTCATAAGAGATTTCCTAACTTTTAAGAGTCGATATTCTTTTAAGAGAGACGAAATATAGCGTGACCGCCAATTTCAAAAAGGCGATATTTTGGGACGCGCTAAAACCCATCGAAAGGTCGTGAGGAAACCGATTTCGACTTGGCGATTGCGCCCGCTAGGCTGAAAATCCGCAGTCGCATCGTTGTTGCGCCGACTAATGGCTGCGAAAAAATTTACAATCAAAATAAAGCGCGACATTCAAAAGGGAAAACGACGGTTCAAAAGGGAAAACGATGGTTCTAAAGAGAAAATGATGGTTCAACATGGAAAATGCTAGTTTGCAACCGTCTTCAGTATATATGAAATCGCTTAATTTCTAAAGGCTTAGCAGGCGCCGGCGGTAAAACGTTTTGCGGACGTTTCGGAGGAAAGTATCGACCGGCTCTTTTCCGAAGCAATCGGCATATGCTTTCAGGACAAAGT
>JAISZP010000271.1 GCA_031269135.1 Deltaproteobacteria bacterium
CCAGAGCCAGACGGTAGCCCGTCATGGCGCGGCCCCAGTGCAGATCCCGCTGCTTTTGGTTGATGACGGCGTAGTATTTTTCGATGGCCTCTTGAGGCTCGGAGGCCGTCAGAAGTCCCGCCTCCAGCACCGCCAGCCCCGGCCAGTTTCTAAGCTCGGTCGGCTGCTTGCGGATAAAAGTCAAGGCCTCGGCGAATCTCTCTTGTCTGATGAAGGAGATGGCTCTGGCGTAAGCGTCTTTTTTTCGGCTGTTTAACGAGGGATTGGTTAGAGTTTCGTCAAGGGGCCGAGTTGTTGGGGGATCGGCGAAGGATCGAGCAAGACCGGATTGTTCAAAAAAAATCATCTCCGGCGGTCCTAGATGGGTAAACCCGCCTAAGACCGCGCAAACAAGAGCCCCGATGACGACTATCGGGCTCGCCGGCATTGTTTAAGCTCCTGGGGCCAGATGCCGGATGATGAGTTCAGCGACTTTTTGGGCCACCCCAAGCTGGGCCTCCAGGGTCGAGGCGCCGATATGCGGGGTCGCCGCAAAGTTGGGAAGCTCCAAAAGCGGAGACTTTCCCGGAGGTTCCTGGGAAAAGACGTCGACTGCGGCGCCGCCCAGATTGCCTGTTTTAAGAGCTTCATAGAGGGCCTCTTCATCGACCAAACCGCCTCTTGCGCAGTTGACCAGAAAAGCGGTTTTCTTCAGCTTGCCCAGCACCTCTTTGTTCACCAAATTGGCGGTCTGCGGGGTCTTGGGCAGATGTAGAGAGATGAAGTCCGATTTAGACCAAATCTCATCTAAAGCGCTCGCCTGCGCTCCCTGAGCTTGGATCTCCGAGTCGCTCAAAAACGGATCGTAAGCCAAAACGGACATGCCCAGGGCCTTCGATTTTGCGGCCACCAACCTGCCCACGTTTCCAATGCCCACTAAGCCCAGCGTTTTGCCCGATATTTCAGAGCCGGAAAAATTTTTCTTATCCCACCGGCCCTCTTTCATGGAGGCAAAAGCCGCGCCCAGCTGCCGCGAGAGCGTTATGAAGTAAGCTATGGTCAGCTCCGCCACCGCATTGGCGTTTAAGCCGGGGGTGTTTACGACCTTCACTCCAAGCGTCTCGGCGGCCTTGATATCGATATTGTCGACCCCGGCGCCGGCTCGACCGACGATCTTAAGGTTTCCTGAAGCTCCCGCCGTCAGAACCTCACGGCTTACAGTGGTCGCGCTCCTGACCACCAGAGCGTGGTAGAGGCCGATAATCGATAGAAGATCCTGCGGAGATATCCCCGGCTTTTGGTCCACCTCGAAATCAGCCTTCTGAAACGCCTCCGGACAAACCGACTCGATCTTATCGCTTATGAGAACCTTTATGGTCATGATCCGCTCCATGGTTATGGGATAAATCAAAGATGCAGCTATCCGTTTTTCTTCATAAATTCAGCCATAAAACCGGTTAAGGATTCGACCGCCGTCTGGGTGACCGCATTGTAAAGCGACGCCCTGACTCCTCCCACGCTGCGGTGACCGCCTAAACCGGTCAAACCCTGAGTTTTGGCCTCCTCCAAAAACTTTTTTTCAAGATCTTCGCTGAGAAGTCTAAAGGTGACGTTCATAAGAGAGCGGCTGTCGGCTCTGGCGGTCCCTCTATAAAAGCCGGAGCTGCCGTCGATGGCGTCGTACAAAGTCTTGCCCTTGAGCTGGTTGAATTTTTCGATGACTTCCAAGCCGCCTTCGGCCTTGATCCACTTAAAGACGAGCGAGGCCACATATATCGCGAAAACCGGCGGCGTGTTGTACATGCTGCCGTTATCCAAGTAGGTGCGGTAGTCCAGCATGTGAGGAAGGCCTTTTTTGCCGGTCTGAGCAAAATCCTTTTTAATCAGCACCACCGTAAGACCAGCCGGACCAACGTTTTTTTGAGCCCCGGCGAAAGCCAAGACGAAGTTGGACAAATCGACCCGGCGGGACAAAAAATCGGAAGACAAATCGGCGATCAGCGGCGCCGGCGCTTGGGCTGGGAAATTGCGCCACTGAGTGCCTCTAACGGTATTATTGGAGGTCAAATAGACATATTTGGGACTACGCGAAAAATTATAATCAGTTGGGATATACGTAAAATCGTCCTGAGCTGATGAGGCGGCCAAATGAACCTGCGTACCGCATTGTTTAGCTTCTTGGTAGGCTTTGGTCGACCACAGACCGGTATCGATAAAATCGGCGAGTTGTCCGTCAGGAGCGAAATTCAAGGGCACCATCGCAAACTGCAAACTGGCCCCGCCTTGACAAAATAGGACGGACCACTCTGGTCCCAAATTTAGTAAAGACTTCACCAATTCCTCAGTCTCGGCGGCCATGGCCACCACTTGCTTGGCTCGGTGGCTGTTTTCCATGATAGACATGCCGGTGCCGTTCCAATCAAGCATCTCGGAGGCTACTTGCTCCAAAACTTCAATCGGCAAGGCGGCCGGCCCTGCATTAAAATTAAACACTCTCATCAGTTTCTCTTTTCAACATAATTTCCGCTATGCCCAAAAAGGTCGCTAGCTCTAAAAGAATTTTCAAGGCCCATTTTTTAAGGACCTAAGGTTAAGGCCTACTGTAAAGACCGAAGGTTAAGGCCTATTTAAAGGCCGAAGGTTACGGCTTTCAGCGCAGCAGCCGACGTAGCCGTCGTTTGGATTCAGCCGCGCCGACCGACTTGAGCCGAAACGCCCGCGCATATTCCCGCAAGCCGACTCGTAGGTCGCTTTCTGTTTTTTTTTCTAAGCGACTCCTTGCGATTCAAAGATTAAGCGGGCTGGGGAACGCCGCTTTGTCGAATATACGCCTTCCGGCGCCTGGCCGTCTTGATGATGCCGCAAAGCAGCCGTTTGACGCGACCAATCAGCAAGCGGACTAACTTGGCGATATGGACGACGGGCCTATTGTTTGCCGGCTTTGTGTTTGCCGACTATGTGTTTGCCGACTATGGTTCGTCGTTTCCGGTTCGTCGTCTATGGTTCGTCGTCTACGGTCCTGGTTCCTGGACCCCGAGTCTATGAGCTATGGTTTGTCGTTTATGGTTTACGGTCTGGCCTAAAAGAATATATAAAAATGCTTATCCTATTATTTTTTGTTCAAGGCGTCAATTAAAAATATAGAGGCGAGAAAAGCCAAGGAAAAAACCTAGGGAAAACCAAGAAAAAACCCAGGAAAATCCCAGGGGAAAAAGAGTTGATGATAGTCGTCATCCATCTTTTAGTAGTCTAAAAACCATGGTCTAATCATATTCAGCATGACTGACGACGTGCCCATGGCGTCATAAATGATGTTATAGATGACGCAATAGACGATCTCAGATTGATGCATCTGCCTCATCCATCAACAAAATATGCAGATCGTCAAAGCTAAACGCATGATATAGTTAAAAACAATAATTTTGATAATAATGCAAAATACAATCTGTAATATAATTTAAAGCAAATTATTAGATGCAA
>JAISZP010000302.1 GCA_031269135.1 Deltaproteobacteria bacterium
AGAGCAAGACTTCAGCGGCGCTCCGTCGCTGTTTGAAATAGTCGCTCAGGAGACCGGATACCCTGTCGGAAGTCTCGCCAGAGACATGAAACTGGAAAACGACTTGGGCCTTGATTCCATCAAAAAAGTCGAGATCTTGGCTTTGTTGGCCGAATCCTACCCGCAACTGACGAAACTGGATCAGGCCAAGCTTACGGAAGCCTTGACGTTAGGCGACTGGGAAGACTTTTTCGCCAAAGCCGTCAAAGTCGCCAATGCTCCCGCATCAGTCGGCGCCGGCATAGCTGCGAATTTCAAACCCGCCGCCTCAAAGCCGGTAAGCGCCCCGAAAGCCGATGCAAAAACTCTTTTGGACCAGGCGATAAACTCTCAGGCTATAAATACTCAATCTCGAAATACTCAATCTCGAAACGCTCAGGCGACAAACGCTCAAGCAATAAGCGCTCAGGCCATCAACGTTCCATCCGGAATCGCGCAGTCCGGAAACTCTCAAGGTCAGCCTACCCTGTGGCAGGTCGAGCCGGTGCCTTTCTCCCCGGACGGGCATGGGGTCTGCATGTGGCCGCCGACAGGTTTGATTCGGTTGGTGGGTTCGGACGCCTTTTCCAAATCCCTGGAAAAAGAGCTTGCCAATATCGGCTATGAAGTCGAACGCCGCTCTTGGCGTTACGACTTTAAAAAGTGGAACGATCCCTCTCGCCAGCCGAGGGTTTTGATTCTCGTCTGGCCGGGGCCTGACCGCAATCCTGAGCTCATCACCCAGGCTCTTGAGGCTTTGGAGAATTCAGGCGACAAGTTGGAGTCGATTGTGGGCCTGAGCTTTTTGGGCGGTTTTTTCGGCTTTCCGAGAGCCGCGACCAACTCGCGCGCCACAGGAAATTCCATTTCCGGGGCTCTGGTGGGCCTGCTTAAATGCGCGGCCAGAGAGTGGCCTTCGGTCAACATTAGGGTCTTGGATCTGCCCTTGGTCGTCTATGAGGTCCCCACGAAAACCTGGATCAAAGCGGTGACGGAGACCATGACCACTCCCGGTCCGGTGGAGCTCGGTCTTCCCACCAGCGATTCGGTTTTTTCCTTGTCGCTCAAACCTTATCATCCTCTCGAATCGAAGGAACCTTTGATCGAAAAAGGCGATACGGTCGTCGTCACGGGGGGCGGCCGAGGAGTGACGGCGGCGGTCTGCTTGGAGTTGGCGCGTCTGTACCGGCCTCGGTTGGTCATTCTTGGCCGCACGCCGATACCGCCTCCTGAGCCCGATTGGCTGAGAGGTTTGGAGAAAGACGGCGACATCAAGCAGGCTCTGCACAATCTCTCAGGCCGCTCTTCGACGCCGAAAGAGCTTGAAGCCCGCTCGAAGCTGATACTCTCGTCGCGCGAGCTGGGCCGAAACCTGGCCGCTCTCGCCGCCGCCGGAGCCAAGGTGGAGTACATATCAGGCGACTTCACCAAAAGCGAGGTCATAGAGGACGCCGCTCGTCAGATCCGCACCCGTTTCGGTCCCATATGCGGTTTTATACACGGCGCTGGGGTTTTGGCCGATCATCCCATAAAGGGAAAAAGCCAGGCGGATTTCGCCAGAGTCTACGCCACTAAAACCCAGCTGGCCTCTCTTATGCTTGAGGCTTTTCAACCTGAACCGCTTCGTTTCATGGTGTTCTTCAGTTCCTCCACGGCCCGTTTCGGCCGCCAGGGCCAAGGCGATTACGCCGCCGGAAACGAGGTCTTGAACAAGACCGCTTGGGAAATGGCCACCCTCCATCCCAACTGCCGGGTGCTGGCCGTCAACTGGGGGCCATGGGCCGGGGGCATGGTCACCGACGCCTTGGCCGGCCAGTTCAAATCCCAGGGAGTAGGGCTGATCGGACTCAAAGAAGGGACGGACGCCTTTTTGAAACTCATAAAATCTCCGGTAGGCGGCCCGGCTGAGGTCTTAGTGTTGGGACCCGGCACCCGCCTGGATTTGCTCGCGGACACCTCCGGGAGAGAGAGATGACCGAGATTCGTGACCCCCGTAGGGCCGCAGCTCTGGTCGCTATGGGGATCATTGTGCCTGGCGCGGATACTCCGCAAATGCTGTGGGACAACGTCATCAACAACCGCACCTTTTTTAGGCAGGCTCAAGCAAGCGATTTCGGCGCCGACCCCGCAGGCTTCCTGCAAACCGGAGAACCCGCCCAGGATAAGGCTTACAGCCTATCGGGCTCTTGGACGCCGGACAGAAAATTTGATTTCGAGCATCTGGCGCTGCCCAAGAGTTTCGATCCCGACGAAGCCGACGCCTCGTTGAACCACTGGCTTTATGCGGTGATGGAGGCTTTAAGCGGCGCGAATCTCAAAGGTCACGATCCCTCGAAAATCGGAGTGATCGCAGGTCACGTCATTCTTCCCACCAGGGCCATGAGCGAGGCGACCGTTTCTCTTTACGGCAGAGAAGCCACAAGAGACTGGGAATTCAACCCGTTCAGGCCGCCGCCTCACACCAATCCTTTTAGAGCGGTCGGTTATTCCGCCAAACTCGCATCGGAAACCTTCGGCTTCACCGGACCCAGCTTCACCGTCGACGCCGCCTGCGCTTCTTCTTTATATGCCGTTAAACTTGCCCTAAACCACCTTCGGGACTCTTCTTTGACTGCCGTCGTCACCGGCGGTTTGGCCAAGGCCGATCCGCTCTTCACCCAGCTGGGGTTTTCTCAGCTTCGGGCTCTGTCTCACAGCGGGGTTTGTCGACCTTTTTCTCCCGATTCGGACGGCTTGGTGGTCGGGTCGGGAGCGGTGGCTTTGCTGTTGAAACGCCTCGACAGAGCCATTGAAGACAAAGACGACGTCATCTGCGTGATAAGCGGGGTCGGTCTTTCCAACGATCGAAGCGGCAATCTGCTGGCGCCGGATCCGGAGGGTCAGAAACGGGCTATGGACAACGCTTTCCGGGACGCCTGCCTCCCGGACGATCAGGCGCCGGGACTATTCGAAGCTCACGGCACCTCGACGCCTCTGGGCGACGCCAAAGAAGTTTCAGCCATAAAAGATTTTTTGACCTCTCGGCGCTGCTCTTTCCCTCCGGTGATAGGCTCGGTCAAAGGAAACGTCGGTCATCTTCTGTCGGCCGCCGGCGCGGCAAGCTTGGCTAAAACCGCCTTGGCCGTAAGCAAAGGAGTGCTCCCGCCAACCGCCGGCATCACCGGCAACAAAACGGCGCCTAATTTGGAGCTTGACAAGCATCCGATTTTGGAGATCTTGCCTAAGGCGAAACCTTGGCCTAAAGGTTCGGCGCGCATAGCCGCCGTAAACGCCTTCGGCTTCGGCGGCGTCAACGCGCAGGCGGTGTTGGAGGAATTCGTCGTTGAAAACTGGGCTATCGAAGGAAGCGCGGCTGGCGGCAAAAAATCAGTGGGCGCCGCAGTTAAAAAGCTTTCAGCTAAAACAGAGGCCAAACAAACAAGCAAGATAAGCTCGAAAAATTCTAAAGCCGGCGGCAAAAGGGCCGCGAATGCTCCTGACGCTCCCAATTCGCCGCAAGCTTCGCCAGTTTCCTTAAAATCTCCGACAGATTCGCTAAAAGCACCGGCAGATTTGCTGAAAGAACCCGCAGGTTCGTTAAAAGCTCCCACAGATCGCTCTTTAGACGAGGCGACCGTTTCCAAAGACGCGAGCGGGCTGCAAGATATTTCACAAAAAGATATTTCGCAGCAAAATACTTCACAACAAGATAGTTCACAAAAAGACGCGCCGCAACGAGAAGCTTCGCAGCAAAATAATTCGCAAAAAGACGCTTCGCGACAGGACTCTCCCAACAGCGTCCGCGCCTTTCTCATCTCCGCCCGCACCGTTCTCGCTCCTTGGCCTAATTACGACAGCTTGGCCCGTTATTGGCTGACCCCTGAAGAGCCGCCCTTAGCCTCAACCCGTCGTCTGGGAAGTTTAAAAGCGACCGGTTATTTTTTCGACAATCTGACCATAGACGTCAAAAAATTTCACTTGCCGCCTAAAGAATTGGCCGACGCCCTACCTCAGCAGACTCTGGCTTTAAAAGCCGCCGTTTCAGCCTTGACGGCCGCCGGCATCGATCCCGACAACTGGCCGGAGGGCTTGGATCGAGACCGCTTCGGGGTCTTTATGGGCGTAGACATAGACCCGCGTTCTTCCGATTACGCACTGAGATGGCTGGCGCCTCCAAGGGCGACGGATGCGCTGCTGGAAAAAAATCTGATTTCGCCGCAGCAGCGGGAAAACTTCATCGCGACCATCAGGAAAGGCTCGCCCGCACCTCTGACCCATGACAGGGTGCTGGGAGCTTTGGGGAGTTTTGTGGCCAGCAGGCTGTCTCGTTTTTTAGGCGCCGGCGGGCCGGCCTTCACCCTTTCGGAAGAAAAAGACAGCGGTTTGAGAGCCCTTCATGAGGCCATGTCTTTTTTAGCCCAAGATTTGGTCGATATTGCGGTAGTGGGCGTGGTCGACACCTTTGGAGACCCCAAGACGGCGGCCTTGGCCCCCAAGACGGTTTGGGTCGAAGGGGCGGCGGCTCTTGTTTTGGCGTCCCCTAAAGTCGCTTCCGTCTTAAAACCCTTAGCCGCTCTGACTCTGACCGATCAGCATTCTCGTTTAGGGCCTCTGTCGGGCATTTTTTCCTTAAACCGCAGCGCTTTTTATTTGCGGCATCATCTAAAGCCTCTGGGACGCGGCCGAGGCTTCGCGTATTGGCTCAGAAACCCAGGCGATCCGCCGCGCTCTCTTTCAGGCCCGAGCTATGAGATTCACGAGCACATCGACACTAAGCCTCATTCGCTGACGGCGCCATCCGATCCAATCAGGCCTGACGTGTGGTTTTTTCTTAAAGCCGTCGACCAAAACGACCTCAAAGACAAGTTGGTCGAGCTTTCGCTTTTTGCGGAAGGCAACAGCTCGAAGGATCTTTATGTCCTTTCGAGGGAATTTTGGAATCAACAGCTGAGCAAGCCCGGAAAACCGCAGTTGGCTTTACTCGCCCGCGACAATAGGGAGCTTTTGTCGCACATAAAACGCTCCATCGCGGGAGAAATCGACAGAGACTTCAAGCCCAGGATCTTGCAGGCGCCGAGCGAACCCATCCGCGGGGATCTGGCTTTCGTTTTTCCGGGGCAAACCAACTACTACAAGGGTCTCGGACGCAGTCTGGGCGCTTCTTTCCCGGACGTTATGCATAAACTGGAGACGGAGTGCCGAAACCCCATCGGTTTTTTTCAAAACCATCTGATTGGGGAGACTCCTTTCAGGCGTCCAAGCACTAAAGAAGTCATTTTATCGCACGTAAGCTTTGGACTGATCGGCTCGACTCTTTTAAAAAGATTCAGCTTGAAGCCTCAAGCGGTGCTCTCTTATTCCCTCGGCGAGATGGCCGCCCTGATAGCGACGGGCATCTGGCCCGACCGAGACGAATTTTGCCGAGATCTTTTGGAGTCGGAGCTGTTCACAAGCGAACTGGTGGGAGAGCTGACGTGCCCCAAGACCTTTTGGAATTGGCCCAGACATAAGCACGTCAAATGGATTACAGGCACGATTCAAAAACCGGCGGAGCTAGTGAGGCATGCGATAGATTCTCTTCCTCCGCCTCATCGTCAAAGGGTCTTTATTCTGCTGATCAATTCCCACTCGGAAGTCGACGTCGGCGGCGAAGAGAGCGCTGTTCAAGCCTTGACCCAGAGTCTGGAGGCGCCGTTTTATCAGATAGAGGACGTGCCGTCTTTCCATTCCCCAATCCTTAAGGCGGTCGAGGATAAATTCCGGAAATTCGTATCAAGAGAAACTCTCGAGCAAAAGGATTTGAGGTTTTATTCTCCTTACCACGCTAAAGTCATCGACCAAACGTCGGATGCCGTCGCCGACTCTTTGACTCTCCAGAGCATTCACGGTCACGACTTTCCGAAGTCGATCGAACAGGCCTATCAAGACGGCATTCGCTTCTTCATCGAGATAGGCCCCGGCAACGCGACCAGCCGCATGATCAAGAACATCTTGGCCGACAAGCCTCACGTGGCCCAGAGTCTGGCCTCGACCCCGATCGACGAGGGCTGGTCGGGTCTAAATCAGGTTTTGGCGGAGCTGTGGCTTTCCGGGTACCCGCTGGTTCTGGAAAAACTGTTGTTGTTTCCTTGCCTGATTCCGGATAAACGCTTCGAGGCGCCTATTAAGCTCTCTCCCCCGCAGCTGTCGTGGCCGATACACGGCGAAACGCAGACTAAGTCCGCCGAAAGCGAGTTTGCGGCCAACAAGTTAAGCGCATCGGACTATTTGATGTGGCTCGAAGCCCAGACCTCTTCGCTGCCTCCTCAGCCGCAGGCGAAATCGCCCGTGCCGGAGAAGTCGGGAGCGCACGCTCAGTTTGGCGAACCGGCTCAGCGAACTGAGGAAAGCTCTTTGAGCGCGCCTGCGCCGCCTCTCATGCCCCAAAGCGATAAAGCCGCTGCTGCAGCCGTCGCGGCTTCCAAGATTGCTGCTGCTCAGCCTGCAACCAAGACTGCAACTAAGCCTGCCTCCAAAACTCGCGGCAGAGCCGCTAAAAGCGATTCGATTCTTTCTCCGCCTGAGCGCGATTTCCTCGAAGGGGTTCCCTCCGCCGGTGTCCCCTCCGCCGCCAGCGCTTCGGTCGGCG
>JAISZP010000007.1 GCA_031269135.1 Deltaproteobacteria bacterium
CGAACATCACCGCTTCAATTGTTCAAGCCGAAGGATTAGCCGAAGTCGACCATGGTGAAATCAAGGTGGTCAGAGCGGAAAGCGCGCTGATATCGGCGGGGGATTTCTCAGAGACCGTAAGTCCGATAATTCAAAGCACCATCAACGCCAGCTTAAGGCGGCTGATATCTCCGAACCGCTTGGTTTTCAACCTCATCGGCGAAGGAGAAAAATCCGTCTTGGACCGCAGCCCCATGGGGCTTAGCCGATGGGCCGGCTCGCTTATGGAAAGCAAAATCTTTCTGCAAGACCTGGCCTGGCCGGGCCCCAAGCTGCCGCCCGAAGCTCTGGCCGCCGATGCGCTTTTATTGGCCGGTCCCAGAAGACCTTTGGGCGAAGGAAAAGAACAGGCTCTAATCGACTACTTGTCGAATGGGGGAAAACTGATGATCCTCCACGATCCCTTAGTCGTGGGATTGGATCCCCAGGCTCTGAATCCGGTGGGGCTGTCGTTGGCGTGGGGGCTGACCGTCGACCCGGAAGAAACCTGGGCCGGTACGGATGATTATTTCATAGTGGGCCAAAACTTTCCCGCGCACCCGCTGACTTTAGGACTAATCCAGCCGGTAGTCTGGCCGCTGGCCGGGGCCATAAACTCTCTGGAAGACTTTTCTCAAGACGCAGATAACCCGCTGACCGGGCACACCTGGGCGGTCGCCATGTCTTCGGAATCCTCGTGGCTGGAGACGGATCTGACCTCCATCTCCAAGCGCAACCACCGATTTCAAGCCGACCAAGACGCAAACGGACCGTTGGTGTTGGCTACGGCGACCAGCTTAACCGGCGGCGGCCGCTTAGGCCTGACCGCCGACGCCGATTTGGTCGCCAATGGTTTTTTGCCCTACGCCGGGAACCTAAATTTCGTCAACAACATGCTCTTTTGGCTTATAGGCGCCGAAGACGATCTCGCCGTCCCTTCAAGCGGGGCTTGGCTGGACATCACCAACGCAAAAGCGATGTTGCTTTTCTGGTTGCCTACGGTGCTTTGGCCGATAACGGTCGTGGCCGTTTGGTACTTCGGCTATAGACGACCAAGACTTAAACCGAATCAGGACAAATAAGAGCGGCAAGCTCTCTACAAACCCCTGAACCCTTTTTGGCGATCGGCGCCGGGCTGTCGCGATACGCAGTTCCCTGCCGGGCCAAGGACTAACGTCAAGTCCTGCAGCCGAGCTTGGTCTTGGTCTTGGTCTTGGTCTTGGTCTTGCGGCTAAGATTAGACTTGGAATATGAAAAACTCAAATAAAAAAACGACCATGAGACCCGGCTTGCGGCGTCTCATGGCGGCGATGGTTGAATTCCAAGCTGTGCTTGTTTAATTGACTGATTGATTGACTGACTGACTGACTGACTGACCGGCTGTTTTGTACGGTTCTTAAACAGCCTTGCGGCGCAAGTCTTGAAGCTTATCGCAGTCTTGAAGATTCTCAATAGTTCCTTTTCGTCAGGTTCCATATCTGGCGATATAAAGCAAAACGCCCGCAAAACTCGCTTTTCAGAAAAAAAGCTTGCTCCGGTGGCTTACATTTTTACTTATTCCGGCTCCGGATAGCGCTTCATTATCTTAGAAAGAGTCGGCTGAATAGACATGAAACAATCGACCACGTCAGGGTCGAAATGATACCCTCTTTCTTGATCCAACATTTGAGTGCTTAAACTCTCGTCAAAGGGTTCTTTATAGGTTTTGCGGTTGCATAAGGCGTCGTAGACGTCGGCGATCGCCAAAATCCTGCCGTAGATGGATATTTCTTCTCCCTTTTTCCCCTTTGCTCCTTGTTCCCCTTTTTCTTTAAGAATATTACCCGGGTAACCTCGGCCGTCCCAGCGCTCGTGATGATCCATTATCAGCGTTTTCGTCAAGCGTTCCAGAGGGCTGTTGGCCTTGGAGAAAAGCTTCGCCCCCGCCAAGACGTGTCCTTCCATTATAGCCCGCTCATTTACGTCCAAACGTCCGGGCTTAGTGAAAATCTCTTTAGGGATCCAGCACTTGCCGACATCATGGAGCATCGTCGCCAACGGGAGAACATCTTTGATCTCGTCGCGCTCGGAATTGGGGACTTTGTTTTTAGCTGCCCAGTGGCTGTAGATTTCCGCGGACATATAAGCGACTCTTTGGACGTGCCCGGTCGTTTCCATGGGATCGACGGCCGCCAAAAGCTGAACGGTTAAAGTGACAGATGAACGCAGCAACAAGGCTTTTTCCAAGCTCATGGCGGCGCTCTGAGCTATAAAAAAGATCGCCTTCTCGTCGCTTGAGGAAAATTCCCCGACATTGCCTTTGGCATCCAGAGGATTTATGACCTGCAAGACCCCCATCAATTCACCGGCGAAGGTGGTCAAGGGGATGCTCATTATGGCTCTGCTGAAGTAGTTTGAGGTCGTATCGATTATTTTGAAATGTTGGTAGGGAGCGTTGGAATCGATGTTGTAGGTGTCGTTTACGGTGAGAATCTCCATCTGGGAGGCCGCGTAACCGGCAAGGGTGGTTTGATCGAGGTTTAAATTATAGCCCATGAAGGGGAGTTCATCTTCCTCTCCGACCGAGCGGGCCAGATAATCGTTTTGGCTGGTGGCGAACCGCAATTTCCCTTCTTCCAAAAGGTAAATGGTCCCGGCCTCGGCGAACGACAACAAGCGCGCGAACGACACGGTCTTGTCCAAAAGAAGCTCTACATCGATCATAGTGCTTAATTCAGCCGCCAATTGAGCGGCTAGAACATCTTTTTTGCTCTGAGCTCCTTGAAGAGCGCCTTTCACTCTTATCTCCTCCCCAAAACCACTCGTCTTACGGGGCGTCGGCGTTCAAGGCCTGATGAATCGCCCCGGCGATGTCTTCCAAGGTATAGGGTTTGCTGACGAAGTGGCTGGCCCCCAAAGCCTGAGCTTTTTCGACTTCTTCGTTCTCAGCCATGCCGCTGGCTATTATAGCCTTTTGATGGGGCTTAAAAGCAAGTATGGCTTCATAGGTCTGGCGTCCATTGATGCCTGGGTCCATTATCATGTCTAAAATTATGAGGTCCGCCTCGCTTTGCCTTAGATACTCCACGGCTTCTTCGCCGGAAGCGACGCAGTAAGGCTCGTAGCCCAAAGTTTTTAGCATTTTTTTGGCGAGTTTGCGCTGAATATCCATATCATCGACGACCAAGATTCGTTCGCCCTGCCCTTTGAAGTCAGCCAAGACTCTCGCGCGGTCGACCTGAGGTTTGGCGCCCTCGGCCGAGGGCAAATACACCGTAAAGACGGAACCGCTCTCGGATGTGCTTACCTTTACGGCGCCTCCATGCTCTTTGGCGGCCAAATCGACTATCGCCAGTCCAAGACCGCGGTGTGCTCCAAGCGCTTTAGAATAAAAAGGCTCGAAGATGTGACCCATGATCTCCTCGGAAATGCCGGGACCATTGTCGGAAACCGAAATCTCGACGAAATTTCCAGGCTTGAAGTTTTCCATCGCGCCGGGATTTTCTTCCAATTTGACGTTTTTAGTCGTAATCGAGACATGCTTGTCGCCTTTATTGCCGCCGACGGCCTCAATGGCGTTGACCAATAAATTCAGCACCACCTTTCTCATGTGCACGGGAGAGCCTTTAGTGACCGCGGCCTCCTTCGACAGGTCGGCGTCGATATCAACCTTACCTTTTATCGAGTTCAAGAGCAAGCGGATGGTCGAGGACTCCAAACTCTTGCGGACCAAATCATTGACGTCGACCGCGACCTTAGAGGTGGCCACGCCTTTGGACAACGTCATGAAGTCGCCGACCACCATCGAAGCCCGCTGCCCGGCATCCAAGATCTCCATAATTTGGGCTTCTTGGGCCGGGGCAAGTCCGCCGTCTCTGAGCATCAACTCGGGGTATCCTATAAGGCCGGAGAGGATATTATTGAGCTCGTGGGCCATAGAGGCCGCCATCATGCCCAAAGCCTCCTTTTTCTGCGAGACGGCGAGCTTTTCCTGAAGCTGAACCTTTTCGGTCTCGGCTTTTTTTCGCTCGGTGATGTCTATGCAGATGGTCAAC
Organism: Deltaproteobacteria bacterium; assembly: GCA_031269135.1. Taxonomy (GTDB): domain Bacteria; phylum Desulfobacterota; class Desulfarculia; order Adiutricales; family Adiutricaceae; genus JAISZP01. Next base: position 4,053 of record JAISZP010000007.1, read on the forward strand.
AAGTATTTTTGGCCTCTGATGAACAACGGACCGCCGAAGAGAAGCAAGTAGGCCGTCTGATTGGACGAGTTGGTCACCTTGATTTCTTCCCCGGCTAATTTAGTGTCGGAGGCCAAATGGCTTATAATCTTTTTCCAGGCCTTGCTCCCCATGTCCAGGACCTCATGCAACGGACAGCCGCGCGCCTCTTCGACCGAGCAGACGGCGTAGTTGTTGAACTGGGAGTTGGCCTCCAACAGCCTCCCAGAACTATCCATGATTATTATGATCTGGGGAGTGACCTCAAAGATTGTTCTGAATTTAAGTTCGCTTTCGACCAGTTGCCGCTCGATTTCGCGCCTCTTATGGATCATCGAATTGGCGGCTAGGGCCAACTGACCAAACTCGGCGAACTGCTGACTCGCCGGATCCATCTCGACCGAAGAGGTGGCCGCCTTTTCGAAGAAATTGAAGAACGCCTGAAAACCGGCGCCGGCTTTATTGAATATAATCTTCGAGATGAATATGATTATCAGCAGCATCGCCAAAGAGATCAAAACGACGCGGAATATCTGCCTATCGAGGTTGGCGTCTCTGATGGCTTGCTGGTCGATTAAGGCTTGCTCCAGACTCTCCGAGGTTATCCAATTGATTATCACCCAGTTCCAACTCGCCGGCGACCGATAATAAGCTATGCACTCGATTTTTTGATCGTCTTGATCGTTGGCGAAGGTGAAGCGAAAGATGTTTTTGGAGCGCCGCTTCAATTGGTCCAAGACCTTGGCGCCCACGTCTTTCAAGGAAGAAGCTTTCGGGTCGGTCAGAACGTTGAGTCCGACCAACTCAGGATCCCCGAAGGAGAGAACTGTCCCATCCTCATCTATTATCAGTAAATTTTCGTTGACCGGCAGCGGGATATTGTCCGCCCAGGTTATCAACTCTTTGCCGAGATCTTTGGAAAAGTCGGAGTAATACTCGCTTATCCCAATCACCCATTCGAAACCTCGGTGGTATTTTAAAAACGTCGTGGGTATTTCGCCTGCCCTGCCGGGACCCTGGGAAGTCATCGGCACAAGGCGGTAGAAACCCTCGCCGGCCTCTTTCACCGACTTCAGCGCCGCTTGCAGCTCATTGGAATCGAAGTGGAACTGTTCTTTAATCGACTCGGGATGGTTTTTTGAGGCCGATGAGCTGTCGGAAAACAAGAGTTGACCGTCTGAAGAGAAGAAGAAAAAGCTGCTGCGACCGCCATTGTAAGAAAAATGGTTCAGCAGAGTCAGAATCAACTCTTTATCCTTCTGACTCTTAAAGTCGCTGCTATGGTCGAGATCAAGCCCTTCAAGCATATTCCAAATGCCCTGGACCTGGTTTTTTATATTGACGAAAAACTTGACTTGACTGGCCGAGGTCTGGGCTTCGATGTATTCGGAAATCCTGTTTGTCTCTTGACTGAGAGTCGTCTCGGCCGTATTGAAATATTCCGTCGTAAACCGTAGGCTCTCCGAGTCGGATCTGGCGAGTTCGTAGTTTATCCATAAAGCGGCCATAAAGCCGATGGAAGTCAATGAAACCACTGACAATAATAAAAAGAATATATTTGTCAGACGATGCTTCGGTTCCATAAAAACCACGCCGCAAAGGGGCAAAAGTAAAGAGAACGGAAAGGGTCAAAACCTCAATCGCTCCCAATTCGTTAAAGTATTTCCAGGCGACCTTTCGATGAAAAAATCGGGCGATTGGCTGGAGAGCAAAAAGTCGCCTGCCCTTCCAAGGCGAAAAGACCAAGCTCTCGCTTGAAACGTCGCCGAAACGCCGACATGCCGATCCGCTCCACAGCCGAAACGAGGGGTAAATAGGCCAAGATTTGCTTCAATCACTGGTCGGACCGGGCGCCTTGTCGTCAAACAAAGAGTCGCCCAAAAATCATTTACTAAGAGGCTGCTTATTGAAAAACATCAGTATATCAGAGATACATTTAAACACATGCACTAAATAGCCAACTTAAAGCATACAAATTAAAAAACACAATTATAGCAAAGCCTAAAAAAAATAGCCCTCTATTACTTTTTAAATTTAACTATAAAGATACAAAAATTTAGAGTTTTCTGTAAAGAAATGAATAAAAAGATAAAAATAAAATTTGATAGAGCCGAAAAATCGATGTTATTGAAAATTTTTGTTATTGGTATTCTGAATAATTGCCGCAAATTCTATTTTTTTGTAGGGTAAATGTTTTTTGAATTTTGAAAAAAATCATAATATTACTTTTTTCTTCCATGTTACCACGTAGAAAAGCGGTCAGTCAAGCCAGGGGAAAACCGAGGCGCAATTCCTCCCTTGAAATCATCAGCTCAAGCAGGCCGTATTTTTTTAACCGTCCTATTTTTTACCACCTATTTTTTCTAACCAATCCTTTCGTCAACCTAAGTTTTCAGGGCGGATTGAGTATTAAGACTATCGTCCCAATCGCGCCATGTTCCGCCCTGGACGGAACTACGAATCCTACACAGATTCTTAACGGGTAATCTCGCCGCCGAGTGCATTAATATCGTCTTGATTCCGCGCTCCTGCGGCTACGCGAGACACCCCCCGATGCTCTTTCTGACGGTAGGATAATTGCTCTCGTTG
>JAISZP010000013.1 GCA_031269135.1 Deltaproteobacteria bacterium
GTTTTTTGCGGCAAGCGGGGCGCGGCGAAGCTCCATGGACGAAAAAGCCTGATTTCTTCAAATTTTTTCCCCAAATACATCATTTCCGGAAATTGATCAGGGTCGCGCAGCTGAGCCAATATGGATTTATCAAGGGCCACATCTTCGCGTTGAAGCGAGCGGTAATCGCCGCCGCCGACGCCGATCATCGGGCGCCCGCCTTGATTGTAGCGGTAATAAAAATAGGGCTGGTCGCAGCCGGGGTCCGCCTGGTCATTCTCAATCCATTCTTCCAGCATTTTAAAACGACCGGCCGCTTCGGTGAACGACATCCCGTAACGTAGCGCCTGGGGCCGTCTTGGATGGTAATCTACAACAATGTCCACCATCGCTTCAGAGGGTCCTGCGCCGCCGTTTTTCCACAACCACTCGCTGATGCCGCCGCCCTGACGTATAGGTTTGGCTATTTCACCGGAAGCATTGCGCAAAAGCTCAAAAACTTCCAAAAAGTTGGATTTGCCTGAGCCGTTAGGGCCGATCAATACATTCAGCGGCTTTAAATCCACAGACATCTCTTGTGGGCCGAAGCTCAGAAAATTCTTCAGACGAACGTGTTTTACGAACATGAAGGCAACCCCTTTATTCCAGAACGATTCGTACCTAGGCCGTACCTTGGCCGCACCTCGACCTGGCGTCGGCCTCGAGTCGGTCGATCGATAAAATCTCCAAAGCGTTTTTTAATCTCCGCCGGGATGGTCGGCCATCGGCGACTTTGAGGGCCTGAGGCGGATCGCTTATTTTAATCGTGACTTTGTGCAGGCCGGAAAGCGCTTCCCGCAAAGCCTGAGCAAACTCTCCATCCAGATGTTCCGGCAAGGCGCGCGACTGGATGAAGGCCGAAATACGCGCGCGGGTTTCATCCTTCGAAAGATTCGAATCGGCCTCGACGGCGACGGGGCCGGAAAGGTCGTCGAGGCGTTGGAAAGCCGGGCGATGAGCGAACAGCGGTCCTCAATGAAGGCCCGCCAGGTCTCCGGATCGCCAAGGGTTCGCCGCCTGCCATGCCCCCTGGTCATACCCCTTGGTTTTGAAGGCTTTCGGAATGAATTGGACATATTTGACCGCGCCGCCCAAATCCGCCGACAGTCGCCGCAATGACCTGGTCTTGCCGGAATCGCTATCGCCGACCAAAAGCGCCAGGCGATGGTAAGGACCTTCAGCCGCAGCGAGGGAGCGCTTTACTTCGTCATAAATGGGTTCGACCAAGGCCGCCGCTTACGTTGCGTCCAAGGAGCCGAAACAACATACGGCCAATATAAATCGTGTCATAATATCGCAAAACGGGCGGTTTGTTTTATTTGCTGTTTGTTTTATTTATTGACTCGTTCAAGCGTAAAGCGTAAGTGGCGCGGAGATTTTTCGGCGCCGACGAAGATTTCTTGTGATATCATGAAATCCAATGGACGACATTGACTTGGGAGGCGGCGTATGACCGACGTAAAATCACCCGTAAATGACGATGTTCTTTTGATGGCTAAAAAGGATGACGCCATCCATAATTTATTTGTTTTGATCGATTCTTTCAAGACTGAAGATGAATTCATTCAATTAAACGACATTATAAATCTGTTGACTAGCTATAAAAAAGATGTTGATTCTCTCCTTTTACGCGACAAACAAACAGTTTCGATTGATTTATTCGAGAGATTAGGCCAAAAGTATGGCGCAAAGTTTAAGGATATCGTTCAAAAAATGCTGACTAGCGACATCAACAATATAGACGAAAAGGCTCTTATCGAAAAAAAAAAGCTGAATATTCAGAGAAAGGAATGACGCTTAAAAATTTTCGAATCAGCGAAAAAAGCGTCGTTACGCTTGTCGGCAAAATTCGAATTCGCAGAAATGTTCTTCGTCCAAAAACGAAAACCGACATTGAGCGACTGTTTAAGAAAGAGCAGTTGCGCTCTGTGGTCCCGCTCGATGAATACCTCGGGCTAAATCGGATTCCTTTTAAAATGACGATCGGCGCGATGCTGCTAATCGCATATTGGGTCCAAAGGTCCAACTCGTATGAAGAAGCTGAGGAAGGATTACGACGCCATACCAGAATCGACGTCAAGAACGACACCATGAGGTTCGTCGCCAATACGGTCGGAAAAATCGTTTTCGACAATGATGCGGCAAGCGCTGAAAGCGCTTACGCCGAATTGAATTCGGGGAAACTGTCGTTCCCCGCCGAAAAGCGCGACTCCGAGTTGTATCTTCAATGCGGCGGGGCTATGTTCCACTCCAGAGATAGGGACGAAAACGGTCATACATGGAAAGAAAATAAGCTTGGCGTGGTCTTCGGCGGCGACTCTTGTTTCCGGTGGACGAATCCAAAAACAGGCGAACGCGAAAAGCGCATGGGAAAACGAGAATATATCGCTTATGCCGGTTCCGTCGATATTTTCCAAAAATTATTATTCGATGCCGCGCTTAAAAATGGCTACGGCAAATATAAAACCACTATATTAATCACTGATGGCGCGTCATGGATTAAAGACATGAAAGATTCATTATTTCATGACGCAATATGCATCCTTGATTTTTTTCATTTATGCGAAAATGTCCATAAATTTGCTGAAGAATATTTTAATGACAATGAAGATAAATATAAAACATGGAGTAAAGATATCTGCGACAAACTGCGGGCAAGTGAATACGAAGACGTAATAAATATATTGCAAAAATTAGACGGAAAAAGAGTTGCAAATTGCAGTTTTAAACTATTGAATTATATTAACGACAATATTGATTGCATCGATTACAAGACTTATGAGAATAATGGATGGTTTATAGGAAGCGGAGCGATTGAAAGCGCGAACAAAATCGTTCTTCAAGAGCGATTGAAACAGGCCGGAATGCGGTGGAATCTTGAAACCGCAAGGTATATCATGGCGTTAACGGCCAAAGTCAAAAGCAAACTGTGGGAAAGAGATGTGATGGAGGCCGTTTATAAACATTATGGGGCTGCCCGAGCGAGCGCTCCGGAAGCTGAATCTTATTAGACGCCGAAAAATCTCTACGCCCTGCTTGATGCTTGTTGTTGCACTCCTTAGCTGTTTGAAGTATATTGGTTCAAGCTATCGGCCCAAGCATATCGATTCGATGGGAAGGAAAGACGGTCATACTAATTTCAGCGCGTTTTTAGACCAAGAAAAGACTATCATGTTAATTTCAGAGCGTTTTTGGACCGTTGAATGGATTTTTCCCTAAGCCGCAATAGTGTTTTTATGATTGTGATTGTATGATGGTGATTTTATGATTTCCGTCCCTGCGAAATTTTCCTTTGGGAGTTTATCGTGAACGTCGGCAGCGCCATGTACGCCTCAGCCACGGCCTTAAAATCTTTTGGGGTGGGGACCCAGGTCATTGCCCATAATCTGGCCAACGTGTTGACTGAAGGGTTTAAATCCAGCAGGACTCTTTACTACGACCTCCCGCCATATTCCGGGACAGGGGCTGCAACCCAGAAATTGGGCGCTATCGACGGCCCTTTGATTCCTGTCCAAGGCCTTCCCCCTCAGAGCGCCTCCCCTCCATGGGTCCCTTCCGGCTTCGTGGAAGGCTCCACCACCGACGTCGCAACCGAGATGGTCTCGATGATCGTCACCAGCAGATCCTATCAGGCCAACGCCAAAGTCATCCCCACCGTCGATTCGATGCTTGGGACAATCATAAATCTTAGGGTTTGAAATTGTTTTAAAGAAGCGAAACTTTTAATCTTAACCGGATAATTGGGCTAAAACCCAATCTTTTTTATTTTAAGTCTTCCTTTTTTACTTTAAGTCGTCCTTTTCATGAAACAATCCCAGTTTCACTCTCAGCGTATCCAAATAGTGGCGCCGCGGGTTGGTGACTAAGCGCAAGGCCGAATCCGAACGGAATATCTTTATTCTGTCGTCGTCCCGCAGGGGCAAGCAGTGTTGCCCGTCGGTGGTCAACAAGACGTCGTTGGCCTTCTCCCCGATTATGACTTCGACGTTGAAGTGCAGCGGCAAAATGACCGATCTCGCGGCCAGGGTGAAGGGGCAGATCGGCGTGACCACCACGGCCTCCAAGCCTGGGTAGACCACCGGTCCACCGGCGGAGAGATTGTAGGCGGTCGAACCGGTGGGAGTCGAGAGTATCAAGCCGTCGGCTCGGTAAGTCCAATGCTCCGCTCCTTGCACCGAAAGCTTCAGGCTCATGATTCGAGCGAGAGCGCCTTTGTTGATGACGGCGTCGTTTATGAAGGTCGATTTGTAGATGGGGTTGTCGTTTCGATAAATGGAGAAATCCAGAACAGTTCTCTCTTCGATGTTCGCCTTTTTCGTCAAAACGCTGTCGAGCACTTCAAAGAGCTGCTCGGGTTCGATTTCAGCCAAAAACCCGAGTCTTCCCAGATTTACGCCTAGAATCGGTATTCCGCTCAATCCCCAGGTGCGGGCGGTGTACAAAAGCGTGCCGTCTCCTCCCAAAGAAACGATGAAGCTGGGGTTAAAATCCTGGGGAGGGAGAGTTCGCCTGGAGCGGGCATTGGATATTTCCCGGTAGACTCTGAAATCGCCTTTCAGCCTTTTCTCCGTCTGGTCAGCCAGGGAGGTGGCTTGGCTTTCGCTTTTATGGACTATGACCACATCATCCGACACGTTTGCCTCCTAAAAAGGCGGGTTCTTTTAGTGATTCCATCCTGACCGACAAGGATCGCGAGTCGCTTTTTAACTTTTCGCTTAGTGAGGAAATGTTAACACAGATATACGGCATAGACAAATTTGCAGTTTTATGGTTCATCGACATCTCGGTTTAATTCCAAACGCTTTGGAGCTTGTTATCGTGGGAGGTAAGTTCTGTGCGCCTTAAAGACAACGTTTATTTTTACCCCAAGTCTTTCGACTTGGACTTCGTCGGCGAAGTCAACTCCAACACCGTCGTCATCACTGGGCAAGACGACAAGCTCATCTTAATCGACCCGGGGTTGGAGTCGCGCCTGGACGACCTTAAAGAGGCCATCAAAGCCGACGGGCTAAGTCCGCAAGACGTCTCTCTCATCGTCTTGACCCATTTTCATCCCGACCACGTCGAAGGGGCGACTAAATTAGCGGAGGATACCGGCTCTGATGTGTTGCTCTCCGAAAAAGACATCGATTTTTTGGAAAAAATAGGACACGTGTTTTTTACCAAGACCAAAGACGGGTATAGAGATGTCCCATTAAGATGTCCGCAAAAGTCGCTCTTGAAGCCTCTTTTTTCCGGACCGATGAAATGGGGAGGGAGAGAGTTTCGACTTTACGATACTCCCGGCCACAGCCCGGGAGGCATGTGCTTTCATTGGCCGGAAAGGGATTTGTTGGTCACGGGGGACGTCTATTTTTTGGGCACCATAGGTCTTATAAAACTCCCCGGCGGAGTTCCCTCGGATATGTATCAAAGCGTCCGCACTCTCAGCGGACTTATGGATGTGGATCTGGTGCTGTGCGGTCACGGCAAACCCGTAGTGGGTCGTGAGGCCGTTGTCGACAATTACAAGGCTCTTTTTGAGGAAATCGACGAAAAAATAGCTAAAGGCATCGTCTGAATGGGGGATTGTCAGATTTGGGCATTGTTTGATTGGTAATTATCAGATTGGGCATTGCTTGATCGCCCTGTCGCCGATCGATGGAGCCTCACCGATGTTTAAACGTCGATCGTCAAGCGTCGAAGTTTAGGCGTCAATGTTTAAGCGTCAAGGGCTAGGCGTCGAGGTTTAGGCGACGATGGTCAAGCACAGGCGTTTGAGCAATAATGGTCAAGCATCAATGTTTAATAAGCCACAATGTTTAATAAGCCACAAGGTTTAATATAGATTTAAAGCATTTTTTCAATTGAGTTTTATATTTAAAAAGCCGCCTCGCTGAAAAGAGCAGTTTTTGCTCCTTTAGCG
>JAISZP010000070.1 GCA_031269135.1 Deltaproteobacteria bacterium
GCAGTCAAATCAGCTGTCCTTCTTCCCAAAGGCAAAGTCACCGCCCAGCAGCTCAGTCAACCTCTGGGCGCGGGCGCCGCCGTCTTTGAACTCCCCGGAGTCTTCGACGACTGCATGAAGGTGGTTGAGCGCCTCTCCGAGAACTACGAGGTGGCGCTCTTGAACTCCAAAAATCCCTGGAGGGTGTTGGGGCAGGAGTCTTACGCCTACGAAGTGGCTCAGCAGTTCGACTACGATTTGGGAGACATCGTGCTGTTCGTTCCGGTCGGCAACGCCGGCAACATCACAGCCATCCTCTCGGGCCTGATGAAATTTCATATCATTGGGATCATCGACCGGCTCCCTAAAGTGGTGGCCGTCCAATCGGAGAGGGCGAATCCCGTCTATCTGTACTACCAAAAACCACGCGACAACCGAGCCTTCGCCGCCGTCAACGTAAGGCCAAGCGTAGCTCAGGCGGCTATGATCGGAAATCCGGTGTCTTTTCCGAGGTTGTCGAAATTCGCCAGGGATTACGAAGAGGCCGCCGGAGGTTCTTCTTTCTTTGTGGTGGAAGTTCAAGAGCAAGACATCATGGAATCGATGCTCCTGGCCAACCGCAGGGGCCTGCCTATCTGCACCCAAGGCGGGGAGTGTTTGGCCGGACTGAAAAAGGCCCTCAAGCTGGGCCTGGTCGCTCCCTCCGAGGTGGCCGTCTTGGATTCCACCGCTCATGCCTTGAAATTCATCGACTTTCAAAACTCCTATTTCAACGGCGCCTTGGAAAACGAATACGGGATAACCGCCAAAGAGGATTTGACAAACCGCGTCAGATCTCTTTCCTTAGGCGGCGTCCCCGTCCCTTCCGAGAAGGCTCTTTCGCCGCAAGAGAGGGACATTTTCGTCAAAGCCGCCGCCTCTGAAATAGCCGCGGCTCTCGAACTGACTCAAAAGCCCAAATGACCGCAAAGCTTCACCATCATTCATCATTTGAGGCGCAAAATGGCTGACGACAAGACCATACGCGGAAACTTCCCTCCGCAAAAGGTCCCTGAAATACTGGCGCCCGCCGGAGGACCGGCATCTTGGGCGGCGGCCCTCAGCGCCGGCGCCGACGCCGTTTATGTCGGTCTCGACAACTTTTCGGCCCGCACTTATGCGGAGAACTTTTCTCTCCCTGAACTCAAAGGTTTAGTCGAGGAATCGCACCGAGTCGGCGTCAAGGTCTATCTGGCTTTCAACGCCTTGATCAAAGAGGCGGAACTGGCCAAAGTCTTTAGGACCATGATGGCCGCAGCCGAGATGAATCCCGACGCCTTCATAATCCAGGATTTAGGGCTGGCGAAACTCGCCTTGCAGCACTCCCGCCACGTTGCGCTCCATGCCTCCACTCTCACCGCCGCATACAACTTAGACGGCTTGACGACTCTGAAAAAGTGCGGCTTCTCCAGGGTGGTTCTGCCAAGAGAACTCTCCATAAACGAGATCGCCGATTTATCCATCAAGAGTCCCATCGAGGTCGAGGTCTTCATACAAGGCGCTCTGTGCTTTTCTTTTTCCGGGCTTTGCCTGATGTCGAGCTTTCTTGGAGGCAGATCGGCCCTCAGAGGGGGATGCACCCAACCTTGCCGCCGTCTCTATCAAAACGCCAGCAGGTTAGGCAACTTTTTTTCTCCTTCAGACTTTATGGCGGCGACTTTCATAAAAGATCTCAAAAAGCTGCCCATCTCCGCCTTCAAGATTGAAGGACGCATGAAAGGCCCTGACTACGTGAGCCGGGCCGTATCGGCCTACCGCTTGTTGGTGGACGCTAAAGAAGACAAATACGAAGACGCCCTGCATCAGGCCTTGGAACTTCTCTCGGATATGCCGGGACGGCCTGCGGGACCGGGCTTTTTGATAGGCGACCCGTTTTCCCAGAGTCTTTGGCGTCAAACGACCCAGTCGGGCCTGAAACTCGGCTACCTGACGCCCACCGAGCCTCAAAAAGGTTATTTGACCCTGTCCGCTCCTTTGCGCCTGCTCGACCGGCTTCGGTTGGTCTCCAAACCCGGTCATGAAGGAAAGGCTTTCAAGCTTAAAAGGATGTGGCTCGGCGATAACGAGGTCGACGGCGCCGAAGAAGGAGACACGGTCGTCATCGAGATATCGGAGTCCATTGGAGCTATCCAGGAAGGGATTTTATACAAGACGAGTTCCGGAAGCTTGGAAAAAGAATTTCTGGCTTCAGCGCCGGTGAAGAGGTTGAAATCCATGGCCGGCGCCAACCAACACTTAGGCGAGCAAAACATCCCCACCCCCTTCGGCGACGCTCCAAAAAGCAAGGCGGCGATCGTCGGCCAAAGTCACCCGCTGTGGTTTTGGCTGGACAGGGTCGACGACATCCAAGAGATGCTGAAATTCAGACCCAAGAAAATAATCTTGCCGCTCACTTCCGAAAACTCGAAAGAACTCGCCAAGCACAAAAAGCGTTTTTCTCCATTCACCGATTTCGTCTGGAGTTTGCCCCCGATTTCCTTTCACCGCTCGTCGGAAAAAATCCGTAAAGAGACGATCAAACTCATCGATGCCGGGGTGAGGGATTTCATCATCAGCAACATCGGGCAAATCGCTTTTCTGGAACGCTTAAGGACGGGTCTTAGACTCTATGGCGACCACCGTTTAAGCGTTTTGAACCATCTAAGCGGTCAGTGCCTTTATGAAATGGGCTTGACCGGCGTGACCTTCAGCATAGAGTGCGATCAGGAATCATTCATACGCCTCTCTCAGGCTCACTTCAGCGGCGGAGTGCTTTTATACCTCTACGGTCGACCGGCTTTATTCACCTCCAGATATCGGCCGCCTTCGCTCAAAAGAGGGCCAATTACAAGCCCCCACGGAGAGAAACTGTGGGCCGCCGAAGAGGGCGACGCCTTCATCGTTCAGTCGGACCGCCGAATCTTTTTGGGCGGCTTGCTGAAGAGTCCTAAACCCCAAGGATTTTTAGGCTTGATAATAGACCTTCGCTACGAACCCAACGCCGCGGAAGCCGCCAGAAGAGTCAAAAAAGCCATCGATCAGGGGCGCGGGAGTCCAGGCATGTCTTTTAACTTTAAAAGAGGCCTCCAATAGATTATTATAGAAGAACTCTCGAAACTTTTGTTTTCCGTCCGACAAAAACCCGCAGGCTCAAGCCGGCCAGGATCTGACTATCGCCTGCGCTCATACTGTTTACCTTTTCCAAGTGAAGTCGATTCGATGAATGAAGAACAAATAGAAGCCGCTCTCGACAAAGTCCGCCCGGTGCTTAGAGCTGACGACGGCGATATTGAACTGGTCGGTTTTAAAAATGGAATAGTTCAGGTACGCCTGACCGGCGCCTGCAGCGCCTGCCCTATGGCCCCAATGACCCTCAAACAAGGGGTTGAAAAAGTAGTGAAGGCCGAAATCCCTGAGATTAAAGAAGTCGTCACCGCTTACCAATTCGAAGAAGGCGGCTGCTGACGATTATTGCCGTAATCGAAAAAACCGGCGTCGGAAATCTAAATGACCGTTTATGGGATTTCGTGTGCCTTTAAAAGGCCTTTTGAAGGCCAAGGCGATTTTTCGCTTATTATAGGCTTAAAAGCTTAGCTAAGCCCGAGTCGTTTATGGCTTAGCTAAGCCCAAGTCGCTTGCGGCTTAACTAAGCTTGAATTTGTCTTAAATCTCCAGCCGCAGTCCAATAAGCCTCAAATAAGCCCCCAAATAAGCCTTAAGAAAGCCCCTAAAAAAAGTCCAAATAAATCAGCGCTTTCGGCCTTTTCTCTCCGTCCTTCGTTCGCAGTCCTTCTTTCACCCATCTTTGCTTCGCTAATCTTTGTTTCGCCAATCTTGGCTTCGCTGGTCTTTGTTTCGCCAATCTTGGCTTCACCGGCTTTTGATTCTCCGGCCTTCGGCGCGTCGCAATTTTATTTTAAGAATCATTTCGCATTTAAGATAATAGCGCCTTTAAGTATTTGAACCACGACTTTTCGTCTTTCCCGTCGCTTGAACTCTTGGTCTGAAAGATCGTCGGGTCATCATGGACGGATTGCATAGGCGGATTTCATCGACGTTGATTGCTCGGACGTATTGCATTTACGGCTATGACGGGCGTCTACAATTGACGGCGAGAACAACTGACGGCAATAATGGACGACTATACAACTGACGGCAATAATGGATAATTGCACGGACGGATTACATGACTCGGCTGGTTTCTGACGATATTGCGCA
>JAISZP010000087.1 GCA_031269135.1 Deltaproteobacteria bacterium
GCTCCCAAGAATGGAAGCCGACTTGACATGGCGGGAATTGAACTTAGCCTTATTGCGTCTCAATGTTTGGTTCGACGGACGTCAGACGTTGAAACGACGCGTGATGAAGTAGCTGCCCTGGGAAAAGTCCCGAAATTGAAAGGCCGGCAAAATCAACCGGCGGTTTGAAAGCCAAGGACGCCAGGATCGAACTGCGACGGCTTTATCAGGCGCTTTAAACGTTACGCGGCGCCAGGTTGGAGATCGAGTTTTCCAGTTCGACGAAGTTTTCGTCCAATGCGAAGAAAACAATTATGCCGACGACAGATGAAAGTCGATGATCGAAAAGCCTTGTCTTGATTTTACATGACATGACGTCTTTGCTTCGTCGTCACGTCCTTGACGAGATTATAGCCATCAACTCCCCTCCTAAACCCAATAATCAAAATTGAAAATCCGATTGCATCGCTGGTTTTGATTCCGAGACTGCGCTTTGATTCTAAGACGGCGTTTTGGGGCATGTCTTGTCGTTTGCGTAAGGTTAGATTCAGCTCGCCTGAAGGCCATATAGTGCATGTTGCAGAATGCATGTCGCAGAGAGTATGTCACATTGTATATGTTGCAGGGCGTATGTCGCAGAGTGCATGTTTCGGATCGATTCATCATTGATTATTCCTTTTGAGCCGTGAAATTTGAAATGCAAGATCGTTTTATTGGCGCATCTATATTTTTTGCGGCTTGTCAGGCGGCGGAATAATCGAGTGCGGCGGTCGTCGCGCTGGTTTTCGGCAAGGCCGGAAACGGTGAAAGCCGTCCGCTCAAGAGAGCGGAAAAGTGATTTATCGTCAGACGAGAAGAAAAATCAAAAAAAAAAACAGTCTCCGAAAATTGCGAAAGGATGATACATTTTTTTAACATTATTATTATAAAAACTCTAAATTTTATTTGTTTTAATTCTATTGTCTCCAAGTTTTACCCATTCACATCCCATCTGCTTATTGCGCCTAGTAAAATTTTCCTTGACTTAAAAAACCAGTGTGATATATTGCAACATGTTCTCAATAACATTAGCAAGGTCTATCGTCGACCTTGCGACATGTTGAGTCTTTTGCGACTTCGGGAGATGGTCCCAGTTGCGTCAACCCTCATTAGAAAGGGAGGTTGCAAATGGAATACCTCATTGTTTCTCTAATCATCGCCGCCGCTGTGGGTTTGGCCTTTTACAAAGTGTTTTATCGGCCGAGTTGCAATTGCGGGTCTTCGTCATGCGGAAAAAATCGTGGCCCCGGAGTCGAGGATCCTCTGGCGGAAGAGCCCAAGATCAAACAGTGATCACGCTGCAGGATCTGTACGAAACAACGTTTCCTTGAGTATGCTTTATTTTTATTTTGGAGTTTCATCATGAGTACAGCCGCTACATTGCGCACTCTAAAAGAGGGGCAGAAGGCAGTCATCGCTGGGATCACCGCTGAAGGCGAAATGGGTCGCAGGATTAGAGATATGGGCCTTGTCCCTGGAATTAAAATTCAATGCGTAGGAAGAGCTCCCCTTAAAGACCCGGTGGCTTTGAGGTTGATGGGTTTTACCTTGACTTTGCGAAATCGAGAGGCGGATCACATAAACGTCAATGCTGTTGGCGCTTGAGTGAATCCTAAAATCTTAAACAAAAGTTAGAGCCAGGGTATTGTAGGTTGTGAAAAATGCTTGCAAGTAATGTAATTGCAATTGCTGGAAATCCAAATTCCGGGAAGACGACGGCGTTTAATCGCTACACTGGCGCTAGGCAACATGTGGGAAATTACCCTGGCATCACCGTCGAGAAAAAAGAAGGTAGCGCCCGCCTTGACGGCATAGAGATTACCCTTGTAGATCTACCCGGCACCTATTCATTGACCGCTTATTCGATGGAAGAAGTTGTGGCCAGGCGAGTTCTGGCGGAAGACCGCCCCGGAGCAGTTATTGACGTCATCAATACCGGAGTGCTGGAACGCAACCTCTATCTGTCGGTGCAGATGTTGGAGTTGGGAATGCCCCTTGTTTTAGCCTTGAACATGATGGATGAGGCGAGATCGAGAGGGATAAACGTCGACACCAAACGCTTGGAGGAATTGACGGGCCTTAAGTGCGTTCCGATGGTGGCCAGAAAAGGCGAAGGCTTGGAAGAAGCCTTAAAGGCCGCGGTGGAACTGGCCGAAGAGACCCAAGGCCGAGTGACTCCGTTAGAGATCTCTTACGGACCGGACCTGGATAATGCTTTGGCTGAAATGATCCCGCTGGTCGAGAAGGCCAACCTTTTGACCGATCGTTATCCGGCTCGCTGGGTGGCTATGAAGTTTTTGGAGAAAGACTCCGAAATCATGGGCAGAGCTTACAAGGTATCCAAAGAAGTCTCCGACAAATTGAAAGCCGTCACCGATAAAGTCACAAGCCATTTAAAGACGACCCTAAAAACTTATCCTGAGGCGGTGATCGCCGACTACCGTTACGGTTGGATCAATTCCATTCTGCATAACGGCGTCGTCGAAGACGCAGATGAACTTTTGGAGCGCACGGCTTATTCCGATCGGGTCGACAAGGTGCTGACCCACAAAATTCTGGGGCCTGCCATTCTTTTGTGCGTGCTTTACGGGATGTACTATCTCACCATCGAGATCGGCGACTATCCCTTAGGCTGGCTGGAGACCTTCTTCGGGTGGTTCTCCGGCGTGGTGGGCGACGCGATGAGCGATGGTCCGCTGAAGTCGCTAGTCACCGACGGCATCATCGCCGGGGTCGGCGGCGTTTTGGGGTTCGTGCCG
>JAISZP010000091.1 GCA_031269135.1 Deltaproteobacteria bacterium
ACAAAACCGGCACTCTGACCATGAATCAGATGAAGGTCTCTTCTTTCGATTTTTCGACTCTTTCAAAGGATTCTCTTCCAAAGGATTCTCCGCCGAAGGATTCCCCTCCGAATGATTCCCCGCCGAAGGATTCTCAATTAGAGGCCGGGCCGGAATTCAATTTCGTCGCTGAAGCGATTGCCGCAAACTCCACCGCCAACCTTATGGTCGATAAATCCGGCGCTTTGCAGCCCTTAGGCAACCCCACCGAATCGGCTTTGTTGATTTGGCTTCAAGAGCATGGTCTGAATTACAATACGGTCCGAGATGAATTCGCCGTCAAAGGCCAGTTGACATTCTCCACCGAGAGAAAATATATGGCCACCATCGGTCGGGGGCTGCTCAAAGACGGCTTGACCATGCACGTCAAAGGCGCTCCGGAGATAGTGCTCTCCAAATCGGCCTTCAAGCGCCAATCGAACGGTCAAGACGCCCCCTTGACCCCGCAAGATCGCGCGGGCCTATTGGACGCTCTTAAGGCCGAGCAGGTTCGCGGCATGCGCACCTTAGGACTGGCCATGCGGATCGTGCCCCCCAAAGATGAGGAATTCAGTCAAGACGCGATCGTATCGTTAGTCAACGAAGAAAAATTGACTTGGCTCGGGTTTTTCTCCATCGCCGACCCTGTTCGTCCAGAGGTGCCGCCCGCAGTCAAAAGTTGTTCGGTGGCCGGGGTCAGAGTCAAGATGGTCACCGGCGACAACCAAGCGACCGCCAGAGAGATCGCGACCGAAATCGGCATTATTGGGCCGCAGGACACCTCGGACAAAGTGGTGATGACCGGCGACGAGTTCATGGCCTTAGACGATCAGGCCGCTTACGAAGCCGTCGACGAACTTAAGATTATGAGCCGGGCTAGGCCTTTGGCCAAACAGCGGTTAGTGACGTTGTTGCAGAAAAGAGGCGAGGTGGTCGCGGTGACCGGAGACGGCTCCAATGATGCTCCGGCCTTAAATCACGCGGACGTCGGGCTGGCTATGGGCATAACCGGAACCTCGGTCGCCAAGGAAGCCGCGGACATCATTCTTCTCGACGACTCCTTCGCGAGCATCGTGCAATCCGTCATGTGGGGCCGCTCGATTTACGCCAATATTCAAAAGTTCATCCTCTTTCAGTTGACCATCAACGTCTTGGCCTTGGGAGTGGCTCTTTTAGGGCCATTTCTGGGAATTCAGCTTCCCTTGACGGTCACCCAGATGCTCTGGGTCAACTTGATCATGGATACCTTCGCGGCCCTGGCTCTGGCCTCCGAGCCGCCCGACTGGGGAGTGATGCTTAAGCCTCCCAGGAACCCCGAATCATTCATCGTCACCCCTCAAATGGCCAAATTGATCTTTACCGTTGGCGGCGTTTTCTTGGCTCTTTTTTTGATATTGGTGTTGTGCCTTAAAAATGTATTTCCGATGGACTCCGAAACCTCCATCGGTCGCCACAATCTGTCGATCTTTTTTACCGTCTTCGTCTTTCTGCAATTTTGGAACCTCTTCAACGCCAGGATGCTGGGCCGAAACACCTCCGCTCTCGGCGGGCTGAAAGAGAGTAAAATGTTTTTGCTGATCGTCGTCGCCATCGTCATCGGTCAGGTGCTGATGACGCAGTTCGGCGGAGAAGTGTTCAGGACCGTTCCGCTGTCTTTAAAGGAGTGGATCGTCATCATCGTAGCCACTTCGCCCGTTCTTTGGGTCGGAGAAATATATCGTTATATGCTCAGGAGCAAACAAGCGACTGCGGCAGTTTAGAATTCGCTATAAGTCGATGTCGCCGAAGATGGAGCGGCATCGCGCTTCATTAATTACAATGTTTTGCTTGAAAGGAGATTAAAAAAATGGCAGTTTCCTTGTCGAAAGGCGGAAATGTTTCCTTAAACAAAGAAGCACCTGGCCTTAAGGCCATACTGATCGGGCTTGGTTGGGACGCCAGAGCCACCGACGGCGCGGAGTTCGACTTAGACGCCTCAGCGTTCCTTTTAAATTCCGGAGGAAAAGTCAGGAGCAGTTCCGACTTTATTTTCTACAACAACCTCAAAAGCAACGACGGATCGATTGAGCACACCGGCGACAACCGTACCGGCGAAGGCGAAGGCGATGATGAATTGATTAAGGTCAGTTTGGATAAGGTTCCATCCGATGTGGAGCGCATTTCCGTCACCGTCACCATCCATGACGCCGAATCGAGGCGTCAGAATTTCGGTATGGTGTCCAACGCCTTTATCCGCATCGTCAATCAAGACGGCAATAAAGAGATTGCCCGTTTCGACCTCTCTGAGGATATGAGTACGGAAACGGCCATGATCTTCGGCGAAGTCTATCGGCACAGCGGCGAGTGGAAATTTAAGGCGGTAGGGCAGGGGTATACCGGCGGGTTGGCGACTCTTGCCAGAAACTTTGGGGTACAGGTCTAAATCGGTCGTAGTCTTCCGCCATAGTCATGCAGCCTAGTCATGACGGATAGTCATGCCGCCATAGTCATGCTCTGAGAGCCGGTCGACATCCGAGAGTCGGCTAACCTATGATTTGATTACTAACCTATGATTTGATTGATGGATGGCCGCATGGCGACTGAAAGCGTCGGCATTGAAATATCGCAGGCTTGCTGAATGCCTGGCTTGTTGAAAACCTAGCTTGGCGAATAACCGGCTTGAAAAATCTCCGGCTTAAAATACCTCCGGCTTAAAATACCTGGATCGGCAAATGCCATGGATTATTCTGCGGCATTTGCCGATCCGTCATATATAGCTCTTGGGTATTTGCTTCTCTGCGGCATGACCCGCTCGCCGCGCGGCTGGTCTTCTATTCGGGATATATTGAGGCTGCTGTAGTTTCATAGGCGGAGTACAGGTTTTTGGGGATTTCAAAAAAAAGGGTGGCGATATCTCCGTGACCAAACAGGTTTTGAGTTTAAAGTCCATTTTTGTCGCTCTTGGCTGGGACGCCGAAGAGACGCCTGGAGTCGACTTTGATCTCAATATCTCGGTTTTTCTTCTTCAAAAAAATGGTTTGGTCGGCTGCGATGAGGATTTCATTTTTTATGGCAATCTAAGATCTCAAGATGGTTCCGTCGAGCACTCCGGAGACAGCCTCACCGGCGGCAGCGGCGGCGATGACGAAGTCATAAAAGTCGATTTGGAAAAAGTCGACGGTTCAATCCAAAAATTGGCGATTACGGTTTCCATCTACGAAGCTCAAGAACGCCGACAAAACTTCGGCATGGTTTCCAACGCCTTTGTCCGCATCGTCAATCAAGTTGACGGCCAAGAGATGACCCGTTTCGATCTCTCCGATGATATGAGCGAGGAAACGGCTATGATTTTCGGAGAAATTTACCGATGCGAAGGCGAGTGGAAGTTTAAGGCCATAGGTCAAGGCTTTGTAGGGGGCTTAGCCGCCATGGCCACGCATTTTGGGGTTGATGTGGAATAATTGCTCGATTGATTCAATCTCTGCTCGAAACCGCATTAAAGAAAAACCTGCTTAAAACAAAATCAAAATCCGACTCGGTTAAAAACCGATAGCCAAGCTATAATTATAGCTGGAACCCATGTTGGAATCCTAGCTGGAATCCTAGCTGGACCCAAGCTGAAATCATGAGACTATCGGTTTTTCCTTTTAAAAACTGGGCATGTGGTTTTATGTGGACATGCGGTTTTATGGGGACTTGAGGCTTGTGGGGACATGCGGCTTTATGGCGAGAAAGTTGTAACGACGACAAGTCCTTTTTTCGAAAAAGCGCCTTTCGACCGAGGCCAAACATGTCCAGGAGCTTATTGGACAAAGGCGGCGATCGAAAGGCGCTTGAGACGACTAAGAACATTGTTTTTTGCAGGCAGGTTTTTCGGCGTCAGCCTCTAGGGCGATTAATCCACAAATTCTATCCAGCCTCTGGTGTCGGGCTTGTGACCGTACTGGACGCCTACGAGTTCATCGTAGAGCTTTTGGGTTATCGGACCCACCCCGCCGTCGCCGATGACCAAATCTTCGTCATTGTAGCTTAAAAGTCCGACTGGAGAGATGACGGCGGCGGTGCCTGTGCCGAAGACTTCGGTCAACTTCCCGGAACTCCTGGCTTCCAAGACTTCACCGATCTCCAAGGGACGCTCTTGGACCTCGATGCCGAGGTCTTTGGCTACGGTGATCAGCGATGAGCGCGTAATGCCGGGCAAAACCGTTCCAGTGAGATTGCTGGTGACGATCTTATTTTCGATGACGAAGCAAATGTTCATGCTGCCCACCTCTTCGACATAGCGGTGGTGGCAGGCGTCAAGCCACAGAAGCTGAGTGAATCCTTTTTTGGCGGCGTTGTCGGTGGCTAGCAAGCTCGTGGCGTAGCTGGCTCCGGCTTTAATGGCGCCAAGTCCGCCGGGGGCCGAACGGCTGTAAAAGCTCTCCACGTAAATCTTTACCGGCGCGAAGCCTTCAGGATAGTAGGGGCCGACCGGCGCCAACAAGATGAACAGAAGGTATTCCCTGCTGGGCCTAACGCCTAAATGGGGTTCAGTGGCGATGATGGTGGGCCTGATGTAGAGAGAAGAACCCGGATGAGTCGGAGTCCAATCGCCTTCGATCCTTAAAAGTTCTTTTAAGGCGTCCAATAAGAAGACCGGGTCGGTCAGCGGGATGGCCATGCGCTGGGCCGACTGATTGAAGCGCTTTAAGTTTTCGCTGGGCCTAAACATAGCCAGGCGTCCGTCGGGGTGACGGTAGCATTTAAGTCCCTCAAAGATGGTCTGGCTGTAATGCAGCACCATAGCCGCCGGCGAGAGCTGAAAAGGAGAAAATGGCTCTATTCTAGGGTTTTGCCACTTTCCATCGTAATAGTCCATCTTGAAAATGTGGTCGGTGTAGATGTCCCCGAAACCGAGCTTGGATTCGTCTCTTGGGTGCTCTTTTCGGTGGGACTTGGGGAGCAGCTTTTTTTGAATATCCATAGTTCACCCTACAAGAAAGTGCAATAGCGTAAATTGCCGTTAAATAGTCAAGCAGCAACTGACTTTTCGTTAAACTGGTTTGTGGAAGCGCTGATGTTTATATATAGAATGAGATGATATTTAGCGCAAAAACACATAAAGGTTCGCCCAAGAGGTTGAGAAACCTCTCGGCGACCCAGGACTATGTTTTCGCAAAATTTTGAACGACTATTTTAAGATAGGAAATAGTTGCAGCTTTTCGACGTCGGTCCGCTTGAGCAAAGAATCAGAGGCGACAGTTGTCCTTAAATTTATTTTTCAGCTCGCGGGCCACACATGACGGAACCAGATCGTCGATGTCGGCGCCCAAGGAAGCTGCCTCTTTAACCGTCGAAGAGCTTATGAAAAACCATTGGTAGTCGGCCATCAAAAAGACGGACTGAACGTCTTGGTCAAGATGACGGTTGATCATAGCCAATTGAAACTCGTACTCGAAATCCGCCGCCACTCTCAGGCCTCTTAGGACCGCAGTGGCGTTGCGCGAACGAGCGTATTGAACAGTGAGTCCTTGGAAACTGTCTATCTCCACTCTGTCCTTTCCGTACATCGACAAGGACTCTTTGAGCAATTCCAAGCGCTCGGAAACCGTGAAAAGGCTGGCCTTGTTGGGGTTGACGGCCACGGCCACGATAATTTTATCAAACACGTCCAACCCTCTGGTTATCAGACTGATATGACCGAGGGTCGGAGGGTCGAAGGAACCCGGATATATGGCGCAACTGCTCAAAGGTTATTCTGTCGGTGTTTGTTGTTCTGAGGGCTG
>JAISZP010000097.1 GCA_031269135.1 Deltaproteobacteria bacterium
GCCGCTCATGGATATATGTTTCCTCCAGACCCGGCCAGCCAAAAAGCCGCGACCATCGGCGGCAACATCGCCGAAAACGCCGGCGGCATCAAGGGGGTTAAATACGGCATCACCAAACACCACGTGTTAGGTTTAGAGCTTATCTTAGATGACGGAACCATCGCCTGTACCGGCGCCCTAGCCCAAGGCGACGAAAGAGCGGCCCCGGATCCGACCGGCCTGTTTTTGGCGTCTGAAGGAACTCTTGCCTTGGTCGCCAGAGCCCTATTGAAGATCACGCCCCTACCGAAGTCCTACCGAACCATTACCGCCATCTTCGACGATTTGGGAAATTCAGGAAAAGCCGTCACAGCCATAATATCGGCGGGCATCATCCCGACCGCCTTGGAGATCATGGACCATCGCCTGCTTATGGCCTTAGAAGACTATTTGCATTTAGGCTTTCCCAGTTACGCCGAGGGAATGCTCATTATCGAGGTGGACGGTTTGGGACCTGAGCTCGATTCGCAGGCCGAGCGCATAACCCAGCTATGTAAGGAAAACGGAGCCATTGAAACCAAACAGGCTTCGACGGACCAAGAACGCGACAAACTCTGGCTGGCTCGCCGCTCCGGAAACGGCGCCATGGGCCGCATAAAGCAAGGGGTCATCGTGCAAGACGTGACGGTGCCGATCGTAAATCTCGCCGCCATGCTCGCCTCTGTGCAAAAGATCGCCGCCGACCATAACGTCGTCATCGTTCAAATGGCCCATGCGGGAGACGGCAATCTCCACCCGCACCTACTCTACGATCTTAAAGATCGCAGCGAGTATCAGCGTTGCCTCGACGCCAGCGCCGACATATTCAAAGAAGCGCTCCTGTCCGGCGGAGCGATCACCGGAGAACACGGAATAGGCCTTGAAAAAATAGATTTTATGACGGACCAGTTCACCGAACAAGATTTAGACTTTATGGCGTCGATAAAACAGGCCTTCGACCCTACCGGAATCCTAAACCCGCTAAAGGTGTTGCCGAAAAAATGGCTGCCGAACCACAGCAGCCGTAAGAGCGCTTAAGATAATCGCTTATTTGAATCTTTGTCGCCCATGCTTGTTCATCGCAAGCCGATCCTGCAAATGCCGCGACCAACCCCGACGCATATGCCGGATGGAAAGAACGAAACGCAAAGCTCATGTTCGCTAAACCAAATTCGGCCCAAATGGCCTCCGAAATACTAATCGAGACGATAGCCCAAAAACGTCAGCTCCTCGCTTTCGGTCTGGGGCACGGCTTAGGTTCGGCGCCGGAACAGCGAGATTATGTGCTGATGAGCTGCAGAGAACTCAATCAGATAGAATCCGTCGAGCCGGGCAATCTTTTGGCGTCGGTAGGCGCGGGCCTTACGCTGGAAGACTTGGACAAAGCTTTGGCGCCCACGGGGCTTTACTGGCCGGTCACGGGACCGACTGAGCGCACCTTGGGCGGAATAATGAACGACGGCCTGTTAGGGGCCCAGACCATGGCCAAGGGCACGATCAACGACTGGATCTTAGGCGCCTCCTTCTTGACGGCTAAAGGCGACATCGTTTCCAGCGGCGGGCGCACTCTCAAAAACGTATCCGGCTACGATTTTACGCGCCTGGCCTGGCGTTCTCACGGATCTTTGGCGATCAGCTTGTCTTTTATCGTCAAACTCCTTCCCCGCCCGGCTGTCGCTCCCGTCATGCGGTACAGAGTCGATAGTCCGAAGCTTGCGGCGAATTTGCTCCCGAAAGTGCTGCTGAATAAGATCGGCGCCTGGGGACTTAGGCTGGTGAACGACGACGACGGACTGAGGATTGTCGTGTGGCTGGGAGGCTTTGGCGAGTTGGTCAAGCATCAGCAAAAACAGTTGGCCTCCATCTTTGGAGAGAGTTCCGACACTTTTGAAGATGGATTCGGATACTTCAACGAGCATAACCGCCGCTGGCCGACCGGCGTCAGTTCTCTAACACGCTATATCGGCTCGCGAGCACAGTTGCTCAATCTTGCCGGGCGACTCGCCAATCCCGCCGACTACAGCTACGATCTTGATTTAGGAGCTGGGCGCTTCGCCGCTAGTCATGTCGACGAAAAACTTCAAACGACAGTCTTAAATTCCGGGTTGTCCCCGTTAAATCTGCAAGGGCGGAAGTTGGAAGGCCATATCTTTCGGCGTCTTAAGAAATTTTTAGACCCTGACCATACCTTTAAGTCCATCAGCTAGGCAAGTTTTGAAATATGTCCTATTATCAAGAAATAAACCGCTGCAACCGCTGTGGATTTTGCCAAAGCGTTTGCCCCACCTACCTTGAGACCCACGATGAGGCTCAGTTGGCCAGAGGCAGAATCTACCTGATGCGCATGCTCTTGGAGGGTCGATTCGACTTCACCAAAGACCAAGACGTCTCAGAGAAAGTCGATGACTGTCTTTTATGCCGAGCCTGCGTATGCAACTGCCCCTCGACCGTCAGGACTGACGCCGTAATGATGACGGCCCGCCACGACTTTGTGGAAGCTAGAGGCATAAGCTTATTTCAAAAACTGGTTTACCGAGGAGTTTTGTCGCACCGAGAGAGACTCGACAGGACCTCGTTTTTGATGCGCATGTACGAAAAAAGCGGGGTTAGAAATTTACTTCACCAAAAGACCTTAAA
>JAISZP010000111.1 GCA_031269135.1 Deltaproteobacteria bacterium
ACTTGATCGCCGACTTTAAAGCCCAGATCTCTAAAAGCCTGCCCTTGATAGTCCCAGACGCACAAATCGTAAAACTTTGCCGGTTCTTTATCGTGCTTCTAAGACCACGGAGACACCTAAAGATTGACGTTTACGACGAAGTGGCCGCCGACCACGTCTTCGTTGTAGTGCAGCAGGTTTCCGATGATGAGATGCTCGGAAAACCCGTAGTTTGATGCGCTCACTTTATTGCTCCTCTCTATTTTTCACTGATTTCTCAGTGCACATAATATTATCGCGATGTTGGATGTTTATGTTTATGTTAATATTAATTTTGATGTTGACGTCGATATCAAAGCAGACGACGATGCAATTGACGATGAAAATTTAAATGCAATATATATGTAAATACTAATGTATATGCTTATGCTTATGCTGATGTTAATACTGAAGACAAAGCCAACGTCAGCGCTGAATCAAAAAAAGTCTTAATTTAATATATAAATCAGTCAAAAATTAACTTGACAGGCTAAAATTAACTTGGCAGCATATCTTAAAATCTATCTTAAAATCTACATGACGGCGTTTTCAATTATTTTCGACAATTCGTGAATCAATTCATCTATCACGTCCATCACCCTATGATGTCGTTCACTCAGGCTTCTGGCGGCCTTTCGCCTTTCAACCTCGGCTTTTATGCCTGATGGGTAATGTTTAGATAAGATCCTAAGGGTAGCCTCCACTCCGTAAGAGTCGTAAAGGGCGTCTCTGACGCTTATGTCTTCGCTGGTGGTGCTGAAGGCCCAAAGAAGGGTCGGCGGGACGGTGTTGGTTAAAAGTTGCTGGGTCGTCCCCTGAGCGGTCCTAAACAGTGCGACTAAATCGGCGCCGGCTGCGGTAGGCTTGCCTAACCTGTCCAAAGCCGCCTGAAGGGCGCTGTTGAGGCCGAAGAGGGTGGATAGTTGGTCTCGGCCCCGTTTGGTGCCTGACCCCAAAAGAAAGATGGAGGTGGCCAGCTCCAAAAGGACCTGGGGAAAGTCTTCAAAAGACTGGGAGTATAGACCTATCGACAGATTCCATTTTCTTGATTCTCTGGCGGTCGTCTCGAGATCTCGCACCAGCTGATTACGTACGGCGGACTGTCCCGTCACTCGGTGCAGTTCGTCATAGCAGAGCCTCTTTGGGCTTTTGCGGATATCGCGAATCAAAGCTCCATGGTAGGGGCGGTAGCGCTCCGGAATATCCGGGAGATCGGAGGGAGTCAAGAAAAACTTCCCTCCGCATAGTTGTCTCGCCAGCATGTACATGATCGCGGTCTGGCGGTCGCCTACCGCTCCCGCTCCCCTGGGCGCCGCCTCGTCGAGATCCAAGGCGATCACCCTTGCGTCTCCGAAAGACAGGCGCGTGGGCGCGGCCAGAAATCGGTACCGCCCCAGAGCCTGGGTGAGTTCTCGCCAGACGTAGTCAAGGATCGCTTCACTGGCGCCTTGGACGTTGAAGTTATAGGTTTTTTTAAGTCCCGGGTGCTGACGCACCTGGGCGACCACGTCGCCCAGAAGCGGCACCGCGCGCCTCTGAGCGAGCAGGGCCTGATGCGGCATGCCTTTTTCAAAGAAAAAGTCTACCAACTCCCACCAGCTGCTGTGCGAGTCTGCGGAAAACCCGAGTCTGAAGGCCAAATCGCAAAGCTCCGGCTCTTGACTGACGTCCAAGGGTCTGGGACGGTCCGAGAGCGAGCGGTAGGCGGCGACGACGGCGAGTCTGATTACTCCTTCCACCCCTGAGGGAGGACCGGCGGCGTCCAGAGGAGTCGCCATGAGGCAGATGAGATTGACCAAAAACGTCAGATGCGACGAGATGGGCTCCCTCACCCCTAAAGGCGTGTCGAAAGGATTTATAGCCTCCTTGGGATCCATGCGCAGTCTATGATGGACGGCCAGATGCCTGAGTTCTTCCGGGAGGGCGGCCCTGAGCAGACTGACGAGTCCTTTGGAGCTTGGTCCCACATCGATGATCGAGACCCAGGGAAGCTCTCTTAAGCCCGCCTGAAGGCAAAAGATCAAGTTGATGGTGTTTAAGAGAAGCGATTTTCCTCCGCCCATGGGCGCGACCCCCAGATCTATCCAGGCCGACTGAATCGAGGAATTGGGACAAAAGGGCATAATCTTCCCGTCAGGCGTCCGCAGCGCCAGAGGTCCCGCTCGCCACGGCGAACTCGGCCTCACCGGCAGAAAAGACCAGGCGGCCGAAAGGGGCGCCGCCGCCCGAGGGGCTGGGCCGCCGTGAGGCATCATGGCCGGAAGAGTCGCGCAGACTCCCAAAAGAGGATCTCCCGTCGCCTCTTGGACCTGAGCTTGCCCCCAACCGGAGACCTGGCGGGCGAGACGGCTCAGACGCGCTCTTAAAGTCGCCTGAGCTTGCTCGGACTGCAAATCAGCCCCGTCGAGCCAAGTGTCGAAGGCCATCGATAAACCGACGATGGTCTCCCCGCAGTCGGCCAAGGCCTTGAGCTGGGCCAAAGAAGCGGCCAAAGAGCGGTTGTCGGAAGAGGTGAAAGAGAGGATCCTGGCTAGCGTCCCTTTCAGGCCCATGCCGTCGAAACCGTCAGGAGAGAGATTTATCGAGATCCGCAAGGGGTCTTTGGGATTGTTTCTCGAGAGAACCCTAAAGAGTTCCGAAAAAGGCCTGGGATTTCTTGGCGGAAGAGACATATAAAACGGAGCATGGAGTCTCTGACCAATCTTCACGAGATCTCTGCCCATGACGAGGGCTTCCGTCGGGAAGAGTTGACCTGCCAGAGACGGAAGCATCAAGCTATGGCGAGCGTCTTGATCTCTCTCCGGAAACATCAAGGGCCTGGGATCTCCCGGAAGGACGGCCTGCCAGTCGGAGGGAGTCAAGTGCGGATCGAGGCCCAAGCGTATTGAACGCAATATCTCATGAGCCGAAAGAATGGAAGCCGAAAGACCGGCTGAGGTCATGGCGCCCAAGAGAGCTTGCCTGGCCCCGTAATGGGCGTGCCTTAAGGCGGCTATGGCCCGGCCCTCGGTTTGGCGATCGCGGACGGGTCTTGAGAGAGTCGCGCAGGTTTGTTTTATGGCCTTTCGCCGCTCCAGTTCCGGCAAAAGACTGGGGGTGGTCCACAGAGAGACTGTAAAGGTCTCCGAGCCGCAGTGTTGGGACAAGATTTTTTCCCAGTCCTCAAGAACTCCGTTTAAAGCCAAACGACACTCCCCGGCGGTCACCTGAGCCGGAAGAAGGTTTTGAGCTATCTCGCTAGAAGCCCCGAGAGGATCGTAGTCGAAAACCATCGAGATGAAATGTCCCGGCTTTTCCAACAAAACCCTGGTTTTCTCTGCGACGATCGCTATCAAGCGCTCAAAATCCTCATCCGAAACAAAAACCAATGAGCCGTGCACGGACAAAGCGCTGATGAGCGAGCCGTCATCCGCCGCCAAAGTCCACTGGTCATCGGACGTTTCGAGTCGACAAAAGCTCGAAGCCGGTCCTTTGAGAAGGTGGAAGAGGTTGAGACTTGCCCTATTGAAAGCGGAAAATAAGCTCATCTGAAAGACCCTCGAATGTCCTGGAAAGCCCTGGAAAGAAGAAACAATCTCCGAGAGCGCGTCTAGGCCGCGCCGCTCTTGGAATCAATGGCGCAAAAAATTGCTTGTTCATCGACTTGTCGACTGGTCGACTCATTGTTTTATTTATTTGTCGATAAGTTGATATGTCGATTTGCTGATTGTCGATAAATATGACGACTTGAACATTAGTAATTGACTTAATTTGTTATTGTCAACATTGCATATAATTTAGACGCAAATGGCGTCATTTGACGGATAATTCGCCTTCTGATTTAAACGAAACGCATTCGCAAATGAATTCGCCAATCGAGTTTACTAAGCGAGTTCGGCGGACGAATTTGCCGGAAGAGTTTACCAAGCGAGTCTACTAAGCGAGTTCGTCAAGCAAGTTTGGCGGCGAGTTTGCTAAGCAAGCTTGCCAAGCGAATTTGCCGGAAGAGTTCGCCAAGCGAGTCTGCTAAGCTATTGCAAAGA
>JAISZP010000258.1 GCA_031269135.1 Deltaproteobacteria bacterium
CCTCGGCGAATTTCACCTTCAGTTTTTTCAAGGACTCGACGGTCTGCTCTAAAACTCTTGGAGGCGCCAGTTCGGCGCTTAAATGTTTCAAGCGCCCTCCAATCGGTCCTTTGTGAAACAGGAAAGGTTTATGTCCTTTTTTGGCGAGCTCGAAGGCGGCTGCGAGAGCCGACAGCCCCGAACCCACCAGGGCGGCTTTATGGCCGGTGGAGGGCAGGGGAAAGACCTTGGTTTCTCTGCCGACGGAGACGATATAGGCTTCTAAAAGAGGGATATTTATCGAGCCGCCTAAGTCTTTTCTCAGACAGGTCTCCCGACAGACGCCTTCGCATAAACGGGCGCTGAGCGAAGCCAAAGGCAAAAACCTCTCCAAAACCTTTCTGGCTTCGTCGATTTGGCCTTTCCCCACCAAATCGGCCAACGTTCCCGCTTCGACATGCAGAGGACAACGGCTTTGACACTCCGGAGGCGAGTCTTGAGTGCACAGGCTCTCGAATTTGTGAAGGGTTACGGCTTGCATAAAAGTCATCAGCTGAAGAGTCGAAGTAAGGATAGTGAAAGTATTTTACAATAGTGGAGCTGAAATGTCGATTAGTTAAAAACAAACGGCTCCAGCGACGCAGGTAGCTAGAGCCGTGTTGGTTTTCCATCGAAACCGGAGAGGCTTAGTCTTTTTCTTTTAAAGCGGCCAAGACTCTTTCCGGGTTGGCGGGGATCCGCTTTACCCTAGCGCCGGTGGCGTTGTAGATGGCGTTTAAAATGGACGGGTGGGGGACGCATAGAGGAATCTCGCCCACGCCGGAGGCGCCGAACGGACCAAACTCGCGAGGATATTCGAAGTAGTTGATTTCGATGTTGTCGGGAATATCCAGAGCGTAAGGAATTCCGCCGGCCAGCATGGTCTTGTGCTTTTGAATGTCTTCGAAGTCTTCCCTCAAAGCCAGACCGATGGCCTGAGCCACGCCGCCATAGAGCTGACCGTCGACGATTAGGCGGTTATTGACCTTGCCGATGTCGACGTTGAAGGTGACCTTGTCGACTACGGTCTTGCCGGTGGCCAGTTCCACCGTGACTTCGGACAGGCACACGCCGTACATGTAGACCATGAAGGGTTTGCCGATGGCGTTCTCGTCAATCGGAACCCCAGGCACTGAAAAGGTTCCGTCGTATTTGACGGCGACGCCGGCGTCCACAGCTTCCTTGTAAGTATAGTAAGTGCCGTCGGCTTTTTTAAGGCCTGCCAGCATGTTTTCGCAGGCGGCTTTAATGGCGCCGCCGGTCATGACCTGAGACCTGGAACCGCCGGCCGGTCCTGATACGGGATTGCGGGTGTCTGCCCAAGTGAACTTCAAGCGTTCAGGGGAGACGTTCATCGGGCGAAGCGCCTGATGAGCGGTTCCTACCGCGCCCATGTCGGCCCCTTGTCCGTGGTCTTCCCAGGCCGTGCAGACGGTGATGGTCGAATCAGGGTGGAGTTCGACGTAAGCGTTGGACGAGTCGGGTCCGTCTAAACCGCAACCGTAAGAACCGCAGGCGAGGCCGACGCCTTTTTTATGAGTGGCGGTCGATTCCGCTTTGGCCTTCTTTAATGCGGCTTCGTATTTGGGTTTGATGGCCTCCATCATCTCCACGTACGAGTAAGAGTCCAGCACCTGGCCGCTGGGGTTTGTGGTGCCGGGGCGGTGGACGTTTTTATATCTGAATTCCCACGGGTCCATGTTTAGTTTGGCCGCCAGTTCGTCGGCGACGATCTCGCTGATGAGCTGGGCCTGCGTTCCGCCGTAACCTCTGAAAGCCGAGCCCCAGGCATGGTTGGTGCAGACCGCGCGGCCTTCGCCTCTGATGTTGGGGATGTCGTAGGCTGCGCCCATGAACTGGACGCCGCGTAGAGTCAGCAGATCGCCGAACTCGGAATACGGGCCGTGGTCGATGTCGTAATCGGTCTCCATGCCTAAGAGCTTGCCGCTCTTGTCCGCAGCCAGACGAACGGTTCCATAGAAAGGAGAGCGCTTGCCGGTGTACTGCATTTGTTGATGATAATCGAACACCAGATAACATGGCCGCGAGGTCGCCATAACGCTGACGGCGACAAGGGCCTCGTTGGTCGGGCTGAACTTGTAGCCGAAGGTGCCGCCCATGGGATTGCAGACTATGTGGAGTTTTTTCGCTCCCACGCCTTCCATGATCATCAGCTGATGGAGGTGAACGCCGATCGACTTCGAGTGAACTATCACTTCCCCTTCGTCATTGATGTAGCCGAAGGCGCAGTCCGCCTCCAACGGCATGTGGGGGGTGCGGCTGGTGATGATGGTGTCTTCGGCTATGACCACATCGGGCCGATCGAAGATCGGCTTGGTGTCTTCGCCTTTTTTATGTTTTTGAGTGTAGTATACGTTTGGAGTGCCGGGATGGATCTCCAAGGCGTCCGGAGCTTTGGCGGCCGGCACCGAGAGGTAGGGCGGCAGCGGTTCGAGGTCGACTTTGACTTTAGCCGCAGCGGCTTTGCCCTCGGCTTCGGTCGCGGCGGCGACTATCGCGATGGCGTCTCCGTACTGGAAGACTTTGGTGTCGCATAGGATGGGACGATCTTTGCCGTCGCCCTTGTTGGTCGGGAAAGCTAAGCCGTTGATGCGGTTGTTGCCTTTGACGTCTTTATGCGTGATGACCTTGGCCACGCCGGGCATTTTTTCCGCTTCGGAAACGTCTATGCTTTTAATGTTGGCGTGGGAGACCGTGGCCTGAACCAAGACCAAGCAGAGGCGATCGGGAGGCAGTTCCAAACTGAGGTCGCCGCCGTATTTTAGGGTGCCTGTGACTTTGCCGACGGCGGTGGGACGAGGATATTTCGAGTCGATACCCCAGATATGACCATCGGCGGGAAGTTTATAGTCCAACGAATCAGCCGGAATATCGCCTTTTAAGACTTTGGCCGCTTCAACGACGGCGTCGATTAGATGGATGTATCCAGTACAGCGGCAGACGTTGCGGTTTTTTTGAAACCAATTGCGCACGTCGTCGCGACTGGGGTTGGGATTTTCGTCCAACAGAGCCTTGGCTGAAACAATGAAGCCTGGCGTGCAATAACCGCACTGAGCGCCGCCGTGCTTGATCCAGGCTTTTTGAATAGTGTGCAGGTTAGCTGGGGTTCCAATGCCTTCGATAGTCAGTATCTTGGCATTTTCCTGCAGTCTTTTCATCTTCACGATACAACTGCGGGTGAGCTTGCCATCGATGATGACGTTGCAAGCTCCGCAGTGACCCTCTCCGCACCCCACCTTTGTTCCTAAAAGGTGGAGTTGCTCCCTCAACACTTTAGCCAGGCTGGTGTCCTGATCGACGAAGATGTTGTGAGGAACGCCGTTGACAATAATTTGTTTTTGAATCATCGGTAATCCTTGTAAATAAAGTGAAAAGTAAAAAAAAGGTCATATGTCGGCTTGATTAAAGTAAATCTTGTGGAGCATGCCAGCTCGGAAGACGTCAAACATGGTCTGTTGTTTAGTTTAGTTGGATGGATAGTTTAAACAGTTGATATTGTTATCGAATCTGTCATTTATTATGAGGCCAACGATTGAGAGAAATAAAGATTTTACCTATGTAATCCATGCTTATTGCCGTGAAATCATCTTGATATGACATCTAGCGGTGCTTAATCTTCATCTTGATCTTAATTTTGAAAATTGCGTGGTGACATTTGATCGATTCAGCAGGTTCAATTCAACTAGTTCAGTTCATCTGGCTCAATATCTTTTGAGCGGCTAATTGTTAGACGATCGACTCGATGTTTTCCGAAGTTGCGGCCAGTCCATAGTCATGGGCGGCTCTTGCCATGGGTGCGGCTGGAAAGAATGCGGCTATGCTCTTCAACGCTTGGTTCTTTTTGTAGGCGCTCAGTCGATGGTCGGTCGTCGAGTTGGATTAGAGCATGACTCGCCTGCGGCCAACTCAAGGTCGGCTCATGGTTAACTCAAGGTTAATTCATGGTTAGAGCATGGTTAGCACATGGCTGGAGCAGGCGCATGTTTTGGAGCGGCGTCACGGTTTGCGATGGAGTCCAGAGCGCCTTATCGTCAATCTATTTAGTCTGTTTGGCCTTGTCGGTCGGTTCGCCCGCAGGCGAGCGTCATCAATAACTAAGCGGCGTCATTAAAATAAACAGTCATATGAGCAAAACACAGACAAAGCCCCAAAATAATAAGCTTTTTTAACATCAAAGCTTTCTTTGCGAGTTCCAAGTGCTTTTAACCTGAATGCTTTTAAATAAAATACCAAATCAACAAGTTTAGATCAACCT
>JAISZP010000269.1 GCA_031269135.1 Deltaproteobacteria bacterium
TTTCCTCCTTTTCGGCGGACTACACCAGAACCACCATAGCCCCTTCGACGGATGCCGTCTTTAAAAACCAAGCCAGCCACACCGCCAAAGGGGTTCTGCAGTGGAAGAAGATGACGATGTTAAGGCTCGATCAAGGTTCTCCGTCCAAAGAACTCTTGGTCACCGACGGTCAAACGGTTTGGTGGCATATACCTGAAGAAAAACAGGTCTTTCTTTATCGTGACGTGGATTTAGCGGGACAACTGGGGCCTTTGCTGAACTTTCTGTCGGGTCTTGAGGCGCTGACCGATAGTTACGACGTTTTGCCCGTTTTGGATGAGGAGCAAAGAGAGGATCAGATTGGTCTGGTTTTGGAAGCTAAGCAGGGCGAGGACAAGGCGACCGGGAAAATGATAATTTATTGCGACTCGAAATTCAGCTTGACCGGTTTTAGGCTGTCGTCGCTTACAGGCGAAAAAACGGATTTTTACCTCTCGAACATCAAGATCAATCCTAGATTCAAAGACGAATTTTTCGTCTTCAAGGTCCCCAAAGGGACTACTGTAGTAGAAGAAACGGAAGGTTGACAAACAGACCTAAGCGCGGTCGGAAGTTCTTATGGTTTAAGGAGAATCGCTCTAGTCCCGGGCCGGAATGGATTTTCCTTTGACCTATAGGCTTTTAGACTGTCGCCGGGGTTTTAATTGGGGGTTTTTTTATGGCTTTCTATTCGCCTCCCTTCATTGAGCCTGAGGTGAGGTCGCAAATCGACCGACTCGTTCAAGAGCGTAATGCGGTAATATTGTCTCATTACTACTGTCGCCCTGAGATTCACGAAGTAGCTCATTTTGTGGGAGATTCATTGGGCCTTTCTCAAGAAGCCGCCAGAAATCCAGCTAAGGTGATTGTTTTCTGCGGCGTTCATTTTATGGCCGAGACGGCCAGCATTTTGTGTCCCGACAAGACGGTTCTTTTAGCTAATATCGATGCGGGTTGCCCCATGGCGGACATGGTGGCGAGCGAAGATTTGGCTCAAAGAAAAAAGGAAATTCCCGGAGTGCCGGTTCTCACTTACGTGAATTCGCCGGCAGCCGTCAAAGCCTTAAGCGATATATGCTGCACCTCGGCTAACGTCGTTGCCGTCTTACGCTCTCTTGCCTCCAAACAGGTCTTGATGACCCCTGACAAAAACTTGGCCATATACGCCCAGAAATTGGTTCCGGAAAAGGAGGTGTTGCTGTGGCCAGGCTTCTGTCCGACTCATCACCGCTTAAATTTGAAAGAGGTCGAACAATTAAAGAGAGACAATCCCGACGCCGTAGTGGTGGCTCACCCGGAGTGTCAGCCTAAGATCCTAAAGCTGGCCGACGTCATAAGCTCGACCAGCGGTCTAATCAAACACTGCAGCGAGAGTCCTAAGAAAAAATTCATCATTCTGACCGAACAGGGAGTGCTTCACCCCTTAAAAAAGAAAAACCCGAACAAAACCTTCTTGACTCCCGCCTCAGAGATGATCTGTCCCAACATGAAAAAAGTCTCCCTCCAAAATATAATTGACGCCCTTCAAACCATGACCCCGGTCATTGAGGTGGCGGAAGAGATCCGCATTCCGGCTTTAAAGGCTGTCGAGAGAATGATGGCGGTCCCAAGAGATTGACGAATGTTTCGGGTCATGTTTCAGCGCCAGTTTCAGCCCAGAGACTAGAATGACGAAAAAGCCCCGAAAGGGGCTTTTTCGTCGGCGTCAAGCGGCATTTCTTTTTTTCCGAAGGCGTTTGTTGCTCGGAAGGCGTTTGTTGTTCAGAGGGCAATTCTTGCTCAGAGGGCAATTCTTGCTCGGAAGGCAATTCTTGCTCAAAAGGCAATTGTTGTTCAGAAGGCAATTTTAGTTCAGAGGGCGCTTTTTTCCAAACTTGAGGCGAGATTGTGTTTTTTCAACACTCGGTAAACGGTCATGTGAGATATGGAGCTTATCAGCTTTTCTTTGACGGCATAATGAGCTAAAAGCCGCACGGACCAAGCACTTCGACCGAAAGGTGGGGTGGAGCCGGCTAGAGCTATCAGTTTTTCTTCAAATTCGGTATCGACCTTGCCGGGCATGTCGTCGTTCGGTTTGTAATTGACGGCCGCAATAATCCCGTGTTCGTTATAGAGCTTTTTAGCCATCGACAGGGTGTCTTTGCCCAGACCCAGTATCGAGCATATGTAGAAATCGGTTTGTCCGGGTCCGCCTGGAGCTTGGTCGCACCACAACAAGGCCATAGACAAAAGCACTTTACGGGATTTTTTAGCCCCTTTTTTAGCTATTTCAGACAGCTGTTGGCGATCTTCCGGGGTAAGTCGCACGATTTCAAAAGAATACATACAGAAAATCCATGGTGATAATTTTAAATAAATGTAGGCAATTAAAGCAAAATAGTGTGAATTTGAAATGAATTTGTTCTAGAAAATAATTTTAGACGTTTTTATATTTTAGGAATCGGTAAGTTTTCCAAAGTCAGTTTTTCCTGCCTTATAGAGACAACGCTGGCTGTAGTATGAGATTATTCGAATTAGCTAAAAAAAAGTGGCTTTAAGGGTCATTGAGCACAATTTAAAATTTTAAAAACAGCTAGGGACTCTGATGATGATAACGATAATCTTTTAATTTGCGGCTTAGTAAATCTATGATAATAAATGTTTAACGATTAGTCAAGTGAAATCTAATTGTGGAGTCCGGCGAAGCGATCGAAATTCTTAAGTTGCGTAGTGGGGATTTAAAGCCAGGCTTTAGCGGAATATTAAAGGGGATTTAGCGGGTTTCAGCGGTGGAGGGAGCACGGTAAGAGCGGGGAGATTAAGGCGAGCAAGGGCTATTTTCATAGGCTGCTGGAAGTCGGCAAGGAGCCTAATAAATATCGGAAGGCGGATAAATATCGGAATGAGAATAAATATCGGAATGAGGATCGCTAAATATTTTGCGCCGCAATAGTTTTCTCTCTCGAAAATTTCGCTCTTTAAGAGCTGTAAGTAAATATTGATTTAAAGCATCAATCTGTTCAAGCGGAAAATCTTCTTTTATACTACTTATTGGACTGGCGTCGGCGGCGGTTTCTTGTTTTTAATGGTCGCCTGGGTCCCATGTCCTATGTCCCATGTTTCATGTTTCATGTCCCATGATGAGACGGTAAAGCGATATTTAAAATTTTCCCGCCGACGTCAAGGAAAACTTCATATTCGCTATTGCGGGGCTTGCGACAAGCTTGAGAACTAGCTCCATTTCAGAAGGCTTGCAGCAGTCATTTCCGCAGGCACAGGCAGATCTAAAAGTTGCAATATGGTGGGCGCCAGATCTGAGAGCTTTCCGGCGGCGTCGGTCAAAGAAGCCACCTTTTTCTTGGCCGCGTAGATGCATTCCACCGGAAACAGGGTATGGCTGGTTTTCACCAAACCTGTTTGAGAGTCGATCATTTCCTCCGCGTTTCCGTGGTCGGCCGTAATCAGCACCTGGTAGTCGTTTTCGACTAAGGCGGGGACTATCTTAGACAAACATTCGTCGACCACTTCCGTGGCTTTGACGGCCGCCTCCATCGCCCCGGTGTGTCCGACCATGTCGCAATTGGCGTAGTTTATGACTATGAACGGATATTTTTCAGGCAAATATTTCTCTAGAAAAGTTTGGGTGAGAATATACGCTTCCATCTCCGGATGACTGGCGAAGCTCGCCGGGTCAAAGCGGCCCTTTATCTCGACTTGGTCTTCCAGGGCGAATGGTTTGGTCGATTTGCCGTTGAAAAAGCTCGTCACATGACGGAATTTCTGGGTTTCAGCGAGCCGTAATTGTTTTAAGCC
>JAISZP010000358.1 GCA_031269135.1 Deltaproteobacteria bacterium
CAACAAAAGATGAGGATTGGGCTCATGGAAATTTTTTCGATTTAGTAGGAACCAACGGTAGAGATTTTCCAGCCGCAGTAGGAGTTTGCGGAGCTGCGGCGGATGTTTCGGCCATCAAATCAAATTCTTCAGGTTCCTCTCATAGCGCTGCCTTTACGACAGGATCGTCTTGGAGAGTAGGCGACAGGTATAGTGATGAGTATTTTTCGACGATTTCCAAACTTCCGACTTTTGGACAGTTGGCGGCTGTGTCTGCTTATAGCGAATATCATCCTAAAGTAAAGCGTAAAGGCGCGGCTTTGGCCGCTGGATGGCCGGACGATGCTCGTAATGAAGGATTATATCGTTATTGGACTGGTCAGGTGTACTTCGACTCCAGAGGCGGCTTCTACGCCGACCTCGTCCGCCTGTCCGCCGGCGTCGACGCCTACTGTTCCGACGTAGCCTACGCCACTCCTGTCGTTGTTTGCGTTCAGCAAGGGCCTTAAATGATCTTTGAACTAGGGCCGCAGGCCCTTCTAAATGGTAAGATCCAACTTAGACCTAAAATAGAAATAGGAAAAATTCAGCAATGATCGAAGTGCAAAAAGTCCCAAAATCGGCAAAATAGAAAATATTTTATTAATGATTCCAATCAGTTAAAAACAAAAATTTTGATAAAATGGGATTTTTACACATCGATTTCATTTATCTTTATTTTTTTTCGTGATATACAAGGGACTCCAATAGAAAATCGCGCAGATCGACTCCTTGCCGATGATAGGAAACAGCAAAACAAAAACAAAATCGACGCAAACCAAGATATTCAACTTAAGGCCTAGTGAAATGGCGATTTATAATTTAAAAGCGCATTGATTTTTTTGCATGCTATCGGCGGCATCACCGCCGACGGTTAAACGTTATATCCGATGATTCCACTACGCGCGAATTGCGCAAACTGTGAACTCCCAATTTTGGCCGCGCCCACGCTGCAAACCAGCATGAAGAAGGCGTTAAGATCTTGTCGAAGGGCGCCGAACCTTCCCTAGCTAAACTCTGCGCCGCTGAAGGAAAGCGACAGTACCCGCAAAAGATGAAATCAAGACTTTTTTAACGAAAAACCTCCTGCGACAAGGAGCATTTAGTTCAATATCTCATTTATCTTGATTTTATTTTTGTCGTGATATTTTTAAAATCAAGATATTATGATTTTAGTCAAGTCGCCTATATGATCGCCGAAGGCGACGAGACTGCGCGCGACATTGTCGGGGCCGGCAAGCCCATGAAGAGTTTTT
The DNA here is from genome assembly GCA_031269135.1 of Deltaproteobacteria bacterium. Lineage (GTDB taxonomy): Bacteria > Desulfobacterota > Desulfarculia > Adiutricales > Adiutricaceae > JAISZP01. The sequence continues at coordinate 1,275 of JAISZP010000358.1, forward strand.
TCGGCGATTAAAAGTTTAGCCGCTTCTTTTCGGCTTTTCCTTCCTTCCTTCCTTCCTTCCTTCCTTCCTTCCTGCCTGCCTCCTTATCCCCGCTTTATGACCCCCGGCGGAGCCTCCCTTTACGAGCGCCATCAGCGAGCATCACAGCCTGTTTTTATCATTTTGAGAAAAATAGGCTGTTTCTTTGTTCTCAAAATGATAATTATCAAATTGAGAACAGGGTATTTGTTTGATGTTTTTTTGTATCTATGGATAATTATTAGGTTTTATGTTTTTAATGCCTTCGGCACGCTCTTTGCTTAAACTAATTTCAAAATCAAAAATCCACATCCCCAAAAAATAAGACGAAAACAGATCCATCAGGAGTTCCAAGTGAAAGAAGTAGAAATCACAGCCAACCCCATGCTTATTCAGCCAGGCCGACAAGGCGCTTGCCTGGACGATTTCAGCGATCGCGCAGCTTCGGAAGTCATTTCCTTTCACCAAAGCTTAAGCGGTTACGAACCCACTCCCCTTATAAATCTGACGGCCTTGAGCCGCTCTCTTTCGTTGGGCCAAATCTGGCTTAAAGACGAATCAAAACGTTTCGGCTTAAACGCCTTTAAGGTTCTCGGCGGCTCCTACGCCATGGGCCGACTGTTGGCTGAAAAAATAGGGCGCAGCCTCTCCGATTTGGGCTTTGCCGGTTTAAGCACAGATGAGGCCAAAGCCAAGGTGGGAACTCTGACTTTCGTGACCGCGACCGACGGCAACCACGGTCGGGGAGTCGCTTGGACCGCCCAAAAGCTCGGACACAAGGCCGTGGTCTTCATGCCCAAGGGTTCGGCCCAGATTAGGGCCGACAACATCAGGGCAACCGGAGCCCAGTGCCATATCACCGATTTAAACTACGACGACGCCGTTAGATTGGCCGATTCCAAGGCCCGCGAGAACGGCTGGATCATGGTTCAGGATACCGCCTGGGAAGGTTATCGAGACATCCCCCGCTGGATTATGCAGGGCTACATGACCCTGGCCCAAGAGATTGCGGATCAGTTGGCCGCCCGGCGACAGCCCGCTCCCACCCACGTCTTTCTCCAGGCCGGGGTCGGTTCCTTCGCCGGCGCCGTCTTAGGTCGGCTGACCAAGGCTTGGGGGCCGCAGGCGCCCAAGGCGATCATAGTCGAACCCCATCTGGCCAACTGCCATTACCGTTCTTTTTCGGCAGGCGACGGAAATCCCAAGATCGTCGGCGGTCTGATGGAGACCATTATGGCTGGACTCGCCTGCGGAGAGCCAAGTACGCTCAGTTGGCCCGTGCTGCGCGATTATTCGATAGCGGCCGTTTCCTGCGCCGATCACATAGCGGCTAACGGCATGAGACTTTTAGGCGCTCCCAAAGAGGGAGACGAGCAGGTCGTCTCCGGAGAAAGCGGAGCGGTTTGCGCCGGTCTTCTGGAATATTTGACCTCCACCGGAGCAGGGAAAGAAATGGCCGGTTCTTTGGGACTGGGCAAAGATTCCAGAGTTTTATTAATCAGCACCGAAGGCGACACTTCGCCGGAGATGTACCGCCGGGTCGTTTGGTACGGACAGCACCCGGATCTGGAAAGGAAGCTGGAAAATGCTTGACGACAATCAGAAAAACGAAGTGCTCGGACTTGCTTCGGATCTTATAAAAGCCAAGAGCTATTCCGGTTGCGAAAACCTTGTCGTTTCCGTTCTGGAAGACTACATGACCAAAAACGGTTTCGACGACATCGTCGTCGACCGTTACGGCAGCGTCATCGGGGTCGTCGAAGGCGACAGGCCGGGTCCGGTCGTCCTCTATGACGGGCACATAGACACCGTCGAGGTCCCGGATCCGGAAAAGTGGACCCATGATCCCTTTGGAGCGGAAATATCCGGCGGCAAACTTTACGGTCGGGGCGCTTCCGACATGAAGGGGGCAGTGGCGGCCATGGTTTGGGCGGCCGCTAACTTCAAAAAAATCAGTCGTGGCGATTTCGCCGGAACCTTATGCGTAGCCGGCGTAGTGCACGAAGAGTGTTTTGAAGGCATCGCGGCCAGGGAAATCAGTCGGCGATTCAATCCCGACTATGTGATCATCGGAGAAGCCTCGGAGCTCAACCTCAAGATCGGTCAGCGCGGCAGAGCCGAGGTGGTGGTCGAGACCTTCGGCCTTCCGGCCCATTCGGCCAACCCTGACCGGGGAATAAACGCCGTCCATTCAATGATGAAGCTGATCGGCGAAATAGATAAGCTTGCGCCTCCCAGCCATAGCTCGCTTGGTTTCGGAGTCAACGTCCTGACCGACATAATCTCCACGCCTTATCCCGGGGCCTCGGTCGTCCCCAGCCGCTGCCGGGCCACCTACGATCGCCGCCTTTTGGTCGGGGAAACCCCGGAAAGCGTACTGGCCCCTTTAAAAGAAGTTGTTCAAAAGCTTTCCGAAGCCGACCCCAAATTCAAAGCCGCCGTCTCTCTGGCCTGCGGCAAGGAAAAATGTCATACAGGGGCGATTATCGAGGGAGAGAGATTTTTTCCCGGCTGGCTTTTCGATCAAAACGAACCCTTCATCCAAAAAGCCTTCGCCGCCTTGAAGGGCATCGGCCTTAGCCCGCAGCCTGCGCATTATTCCTTCTGCACCAACGGCAGCCACTACGCCGGAGAAAAGAACATCAAAACTTTCGGCTTCGGTCCGTCAAGAGAAAATTTAGCTCACACCATCGACGAGCATATCGAACTCGACCAGCTTTTTTCAGCCGCGGCCGGATATCAGGCCATCAGTGACGCGCTTTTAGGCGCTTAAATAAAGGGTCATAAAAAATGCACAACACTTTTTACATCATCATCGGTTACATGGCGGTCATGATCGGCATAGCCCTGTTCGTCTCTCTCAGAAAAGTCAAAAGCTCCGAGGACTTTCACCTGGCCGGACGCTCGCTGGGTCCGCTGATGATGGCCGGCACCCTGGCGGCGGCTGAAATCGGCGGCGGAAGCACCATCGGGGTGGCCTCCAAGGCCTACGATTCCTGGGGCCTTTCGGCGGGCTGGTACGTCGTTTGCGCCGGCATCGGCATTTTTTTGGTCTCCTTTGTGGCCCCGTTCCTGAGGCGTTCCATGGCCACCACCGTCCCGGAAATTCTGGCCAGGCGCTACGGAACGCCGTCGCACGTGATAACCACCTTTTTGAGCTTCGCAACCCTTTTTGTGGCCACCGCCGCTCAGATCAAGGCCACCAGCTCGATAGTCCAGACCGTATCCGGCAGCAGTTTCGTGACTACGACAATCTTGGTGACCTTGGTGGTGACCGCCTACACCATGATGGGCGGACTGGTTTCGGTCGCTTTCACCGATATAGTTCACATCATATTCATCACCGTCGGCATGGCCATCGCCATGCCCATCATCCTCAGCGGCGCGGGCGGCTGGGAAACGGTGAGCGCCAACATCGCCGCCAAGGCCCCGGAAAAGCTGGGATTCACCATGCGCTCGGCCGGCCCGTTCTCCGCCTTCCTGTTCGGCTTCATCTACAAGAACGCCACCAAAAACGGCGGCCTCGCGGCCATCGTGTTCGGCTCGCTGGCCGCGGGCTG
>JAISZP010000372.1 GCA_031269135.1 Deltaproteobacteria bacterium
CCTTTGACATCGATCCCCCTCTGTAGTTAAAATCTCGGACGGAATTTAGGTATTACTGTTAGCCGTGTTAGGCGATGATGCCTGACTTTCAGGTCAAAAAGGAGGATGGAGAAAAGCCGAGTTCTTCTCCCAACTCAAGGAAATCCTTTAACGCATCAGGGGAAAGGGTATCGAGAAAACTTTTGTTGACGACAAGTTTGTGCCAGCAATTTTGAACTTCCCAGGAGTCGAAGGACATCTTTTGTTTCTTAAGCAGACGCACAAAAGCCACGATCTCGCTGATCAAGGTAGATCTAGCGGACGCGGCGCCGGCTTGAGAGAAGAGTTTTTTCAGATAAAATAGGGCGTATTGATTGAATATAGGCTCATTGCGGAAAGAATATCCGAATTTTTCAGTGTTGAACGTCTCTTCCAAGCGAGCGAAATCCAGCTTGTCGCCATTTTTGATGGGTTCCAGAAAAACTTCCAATTCCGCCTCGGCCACCACCCGTAAAACGAAACGAACCATCCAGTCGCTTGAGTTGAGCAGTCCCCCGTATCGAGCCAAGGTGTCGAGGTATAGGTCGAAGGATTTAAGAGTGTAGCTTTTGAGTTCATCAAAAAAGTCTTTGACCATATCGCCTAGGAGCGACTGTCGGACGCTGGGCCATAGGTGGTTTAAATCAAAGCGTTCGCCTTCGACGACTTTAAGATCGAGGCTTTGGTCTTTGGCGGAAGGGTCGGCGATGGTGATGGAAATACTGCTTTTCCCAGAACCATTTTGCGCCAGAGCTATTTTTTCGACCGCCATGGAACCTAACCGAGGATCGGATATGGAGAGCCTGGCTGCGAGTTTGTTTTCCTCGTCCCATTTCTCCGTGACGACGCTAATCTCAGGGTAGCGAAAAGCATCGTAGGCTTCAGGCGCCTTCATAAACTTCGAGGCCATGAAGTGGGCGGCGGCCAAGGAGTCGGTCAAAATCTGAGGGACCACCAATTTATCCCAGACTTCTTGCCCGGTGGGGTAGTCAGGGTCGTTGGGCTTGGCTTGCCTGAGAAAAATCAGCAGGCCTTCGGTAAGATCGACTTTCGTGAGATCTTGACAAAGAGCGATGGCTCTTGAGGCGTACCTCAGATTTTGCAGAGGCTCAAGTCCCGTCAAATCGTCAAAGAACCACCCGCAGCTGGTGAACATATACAGGCTCATTAACTGAGCTTCCATTTGCTTGAGTATCAACAACTTTTCGCTGTCGGTCAAGCTGCCGGAGCCTTGCTTGTCGAGAAACGCGTCCATCTGCTCTTTGCCGTAGTCGCTGTTTAAGACGGAGACGAACTTGTCTCTGGCTCTCCACGGATCCTTTAAAATCGGGCGACAGCTAGTTTCGAAGACCTCGATAAGTTGGTTGCGCAGCCAGTTGAGGCCGTCTCTCAGCGGCGTCCTCCACCTTTGGTTCCAGTAGCTTTCGCCGCCGGTATGGCAGCCGCAGTCCGACCGCCACCTTTCCACTCCGTGAGCGCAGCTCCAAGAGGTGTTTTCGATTATTTTCGCCTCGGCGATCGGAGGAAAGAGTTCCAAAAAGGCGCCGTAGTTGGTGGGTATGATGGGATCCGAGGCCGACATGAGGGTGGAGGTCAGTTGGTCGAAGAGCCAGGAAAGGGCCATCTCTCCAAATTGAAAGTGATGACCGTAAGATTCGCCGTCAGTCGCCAAGTTGACTAATCGGGGCCGATGATCCTGGTAATTGTTTCCAAAGGCCAGTTCTATGCGGTTAAGAAAGATCTGCCCGTCCCTCAAAAGATTTTCGAAGGCTATTTCCCTTGAGACCGGGCCGTCATAGACGAACACGTCGATATAATCGTTGCGGCCGCTGCCCCAAAATACGCGGTAGGGTTGTCTGGGATCGACGGCGCTGTCGAGCTTTCGGAAAGGAGCGCTGCGGTCTGACAGCGGCCTTATGGCTTCGATTTGACCTTGGGAGAGGATCGTGAACTTTATCCCTTCCTGAGCCATTATGGCCAGGCTCTCGGTGTCGACCGCCGTTTCAGCCAGCCACATTCCTTCCGGGAAGCGGTGAAAGGCGTGTTTGAAATGCTCTATGCCCCACAAGACCTGGGTGCGTTTGTCGGCGCTGTTGGCCAGCGGCATGATGATGTGGTTGAAGACCTGGGCAAGGGCGGGTCCGTGTCCGCCGTTTAAGGCGGCGCCTTGCTTGTCCGCTTCGACTATCAAAGATAGGGTCTCGGGGTCTTCGTCTCTCAACCAATTCAGAAGCGTGGGACCGATATTAAAGCTCAGGCGTCGGTAGTTGTTGACTATCTTGCGGATGCGCCCGCAACTGTCCATGATCCGCCCGCGGGCGTTGGGCGAATAACACTCTTTATTGATCCTGACGTTCCAATTAGGGTAGGGACTGGCTGACGGCTGCAGGGCGATCGAGCCGCTGAAAGGGTTTTCTCTCGGCGGTTGATAGAAATGCCCGTGAATGACGAGATAGCGGGAACTTTTCACTCAGGCCTCACAAAGCGCCCCTTATTCGAGTAGGGGAGCGGGTAATAGTCGGCTGATTCTTCTCCGGGGCCGTCAGTCGCCTTTCAAGACCGATTCGAATAGCTTGGCGTAATCCTTAGCCGAGCGGTTCCAGGAGAAATCTTCTTCCATGTCGCTTTTAGCCATAGTGGTGAAATCTTCTTTACGGTTGTAGAGTTCCGTGGCTCTTCTGATCGCCCGTACTAAAGCCCCCGCTTGAAACTGGCTGAACTTGAAGCCGCTGTCCCATAATCCGTCGGGGTTTTGACCGGCGTAGTCCCTCACGGTGTCGTTCAAGCCGCCGATGGCTCTTACCACCGGGATGGTGCCGTAGCGTAGGCTGTAGAGCTGAATCAAACCGCAAGGTTCATAGAGCGACGGCACGAGCGAAAAGTCGCTGGCGGCTATCACTTTGTGGGATAAAGGGATGTCGAAGTCTAAGAGCAGGCGCATGTTGTCGGGGTATTTTTCGACCATTTCGGTCAGCTGTTTTTCGAACCAGGGTTCGCCTGTCCCCAGTATGACCAGATCTAAACCAAGCTTAAAAATTTCTTGCGCGCCTTCCACGATGAGCGAAAAGCCCTTCTGGGCTGTGAGACGGCTGACCATGCCGAATAGGGGTCTATTGGAGGGCCTTAATTGAAGTCGGCTTTTTAAGGTGTTTTTACAGACGGCTTTTCCGGAAAGATCCGTAGAACTGTAATTTCTGGGTATGTAAGGGTCGGTTTGGGGATTCCATTGGTTGTGGTCGACGCCGTTTATGATCCCGCTGAGTTTGCCGCTATAGCGCCTCAAGACGCCGTCCAAGCCGTTTCCTCCTTCAGGGGTCAGGATTTCTTTAGCGTAAGAGGGCGATACGGTGACTACAGCCTTCGAGTAGACTATGCCCGCTTTGAGGAAACTGAGTTGACCGTAGTACTCTAAGCCTTCCACCCCGTAATAGCCGTCGGGAAGTCCGATGACGTCGGCGACGGTTGTGGGGGCAAGTCCAAGAAATCCTTGGTTGTGGATGACGAACACGCCCTTTGGAGCGTCTGGTCCAGCCTCGAGCAAAAGGGGCATAATTAGGCCCGTCTGCCAATCATTGGCCAGCAGTATGTCCGGCTTTCTCTCGAGGTATGGGAGAGAGGCCACCACCGCCTTTGAGAAAAAGGCGAAACGCTCGGGGTTGTCTTCGTATGAGAGGCGTCCCTCTCCATATAAATGGGGCCGATCGAAAAAGGCGTCGTTTCTGATCAGGTAGACGGCGCCGCCTTGCGGAAGTTCGCCTTTAAGCAAAGTGAAGGGAACTTGGTCAGGACCTAAGCTTACCGACAACTCCGGACAGGCGGGCGAAAAGTCGCCTTTTTTTATGGCTTGAGTATAACCGGGAATAATGGTAAGGGAGGGCAAGCCTGCCCTAGTGAGGGCTTGCGGAAGGCTGCCGGCGACTTCGGCTAAACCTCCGGTTTGGGCTAGCGGCGTAGCTTCGGAACTGGCCAGTAAGACACAGATGTCGTCCCCCATGGTTTCTCCAGTGGTGCAACCTTGCGACCGTCAGTCAGGCAAGGAAAGAGGGGAAATAATTAGCGATATACGGTTTTTCACGGAAAAACTCAAGCCTTAGCTTCCAGCCAAGGGGAAGAATCGGGGCCGATTAAAAACCCTTACGGGAGAGTCGTACGCATCAGAAACTATCGCCCCAAGATAATTCTTCGCAATTATAGAGTAGTATTATGCTCATTGTCAACAACTTACGGTAGGTGCAATTAATTAAAGCATTGATATCACTAATTTTTCGCTGTTGAATTGACGCCTGTTTAAGCTGATTGGCGTTTTCGGGGAAAACGGCCTGAGCCGTCTTTAGGCGCCTTGCTTTTTGTCGTTCACTTGCGCCAGGCGGCTTCTGACGAAGGCTGTCGGCGCAAGCTGCTGAAGACAGTTGCTCATGAAGGATGCTCAAGAAAACTGCCGACGAAAGCTGGGAAATAGAGCGCGAATCGCCAAGGACTTAGGCTCCAAGCCTCAAGTTCCAAGTTCCAAGCCTCAAGCCTCAAGCAGCTAGCTCCAAGCCTCTAAACCCGAGGACGCAGGCCTGCTTGCCGTTAACGCTTGCCGTCCAGAGCGGCAGGCGCTGTTTAAAAGCCTCTTATAACCGCTTCCTAAGTGAATGAAAGCCATAACCCTAAAATGTCGTCGCTAGATATGTCGTCACTAGATATGTCGTCACTGGATATGTCATCGCTAGATGTCATATCTATTTTTTGCTAAGCCTGGGACTAAGCTAAAAGCCATAGCCTGCAAATTGCAAAATAACGCCATTGCACAGCTTTCTCGTGAAGACTAAAATCTAAAAATTTCATCGTTTGGCTTTGATCGTGCTCAGTAAAGCTATCTGTAAATAGTTATTAAACAAAATTTGAAAAGTAGAGTTGCGATTTAGTGTTGAAAAAATAGAATTACTCAAAAAACTTGAGATTTTCCTTTCGATGAAGTTCACTCTGTGGTTAATAATATTTGTCTTTGTTTTTTGGTTGAAATGTGTTAATTTAGAGTTTTGGCTTCATTGCCGTTTGGCCTTGAAAATAGTTTTTTTCTCGCCGCGAAACTTCTAGTCGGTAAGAGGTGTTTGGCTTTTCAGGTGTTTCAGCAGTATTTGCTTTTGGAACAGTGTAACCGGTGTTGTTTATTACCGTTTTCTAGCCACAATGTTATCTTTAAAACCGGCTCCGCTTGGAAAAGCTCACCTAAAATTTGCGATCAATCATATTATTTCTGATGTCAAGCGCTTAAGATTTTAGTTTAGGTTGTTTTGAGTCAGATCAACCGCATGTAGTTTGTTAAAATCAACTTTATACTTCAGTACGTGGCAAATATTGGAATTTTTATGGAACAAGACGATAAACTAAAGAATTTTATACGAAACTTCATAGATGAAGACCTCTCCACTCAGCGATATTCTTACGTCATGACCCGTTTTCCTCCGGAACCTAACGGTTATTTGCACATTGGCCATGCTAAGAGCATATGTTTAAATTTCGGCATCGCTCGAGATTATCGCGGTCGCTGCAATATGCGTTTTGACGACACTAATCCCGTCAAAGAAGACGTCGAATATGTCGACTCCATATTGAACGATGTTCGTTGGCTTGGTTTCGACTGGGAAGACAGACTCTATTACGCCTCCGATTACTTTGAAAAACTGTACCAATGCGCCGAACAGCTGATACTCTCTTCAGACGCCTACGTCTGCGATCTGTCTCCGGAACAAGTTCGGGAGTACCGAGGGACCTTGACCGAACCCGGCAAACCAAGCCCCTGGCGCGACAGATCGGTTCAGGAGAACTTGGAGCTGTTTAGAGCGATGCGAGAGGGCAAATTCGAAGAAGGCTCCAAATTGCTCAGGGCCCGCATCGATATGGCCTCGCCTAATTTAAACATGCGCGATCCCGCTCTTTTTCGCATCAAGAAGTTCAATCACCACCGTACCGGCGACAAATGGCTCATCTACCCGATGTATGACTATGCTCAGTGCATTTCCGACGCCATAGAGGGAGTGACCCATTCCATATGCACTTTGGAATTTGAAGATCACCGCTTGCTTTACGACTGGGTGTTGGAGAAGCTCGACTGGCCGCAGCCCAGGCCCAGGCAGATAGAGTTCGCCAGATTAAACTTGGAATACACTTTGATGAGCAAGCGCAAGCTCCTGCAGCTTGTCAAAGACGATTACGTCTCCGGCTGGGACGACCCCAGACTTCCGACCCTGGCGGCTTTGAGGCGCAG
>JAISZP010000380.1 GCA_031269135.1 Deltaproteobacteria bacterium
CTGCGAGCGAAAAGGTTTCCACGTTACGTCGTCTTTCCGTCTTTCGCTGACCCATTTTTTCGCGGCAGCGGGACTCGGCTTCCATCATAGCGGATGGTCGTAGGTTTACAGTTCATGATTGATTACATGACGGCGTCGCAATTTGAACAGTTTTACGCTCGTCAGCATAGCGCAACAGCTTTATGGCTGACGGCCCAAGAGCCTAACAGCCTAACAGTCAAACAATCCAACAGTCCAAGAACCCAACTAAGAATGTTCGCTGAACTCGGCTGAACTAAAATCATGCTTTCGCGCCTTGCTCTTAAACCTGCGCAAACCGTTTTCTTTTATAAGCCAGCCCCATAACCACAGCCACCGCCGCCGAAAGTTTAATCAGATCGCCAGGAATAAAAACGAGATTTACCCCTATGGCGGATGTTAAACTCAGGCCCCTGGTGAACGTTAGACCTATGGACCCGCAAAGATAAAGAACGGCGATGGCGATCAAACCAAATAAAAATAAACGCGCGGGAGATTGGACGGGTTTTCTTCGGCCAAGACCGCAAATGGCGGCGATCAAGGGAAAACTCAGCGCATAACCTACCGTGGGTCCAAGCATCAAAGCCGGTCCGGCTACCGCTCCGGTAAAGACGGGAAGGCCCAATAGACCCGCCAAAAGATACAGTCCCGCAGCCCAGGCGGCCCTAGGACCTTCGACAAATCCGGCTACAAACAGAAAGTAGGTCTGCATGGTTATTGGAACAGGACCCACAGGAAAAGAAATCCAGGCCCCTAAAGCCATCATCGCTCCCCAAATGGCCAAACGAACGACGCCTAGCATCTGCGACATGGAAATTTCAGGGTTTTGCGACATATCGTCTCGTCACCGCTTTGTTGATGTTATGGTCTCAGGGGCGCCTGAACTAGACAGTAGTCCTCGCTATGACCGGTCATGATGTTGAGGTTGGCGACCGCTTGACCGCCGGCCCCGCGGCAGAGGTTGTCGATTACGGAGACCACCTTATATAGCGAAGATTCCGGATCGTGGAAGAGGGCCAGATCGCAAAAATTCGTCCCTCTCACGTCCGCTGTTTGAGGCGCATGATCCAAGGGCCGCACTCTCACGAACTTAGCCGACTTATAAAACTCCGAATATAGATCGAATAAGCTCTCTAAACTTGGAGTCTGATTTAGTTTGAAATAAACGGTCGAAAGGATGCCTCTGCCGATCGGCAAAAGATGAGGAGTAAAGGCCAATTGCACTGTTTCGCCGCTTATGGAGCTAAGTTCTTGGACGATCTCCGGGGTGTGGCGATGGCCGACGGTCTTGTAGGACTTGAAGTTGTCCTGCACTTCGCAAAAAGAGTTCGATAGAAGGGCGCCCCGGCCCGCTCCACTCACTCCGCTTTTGGAATCGGCGACGATTACCTGGGAAGAGTCTAAAATACCTTTTTCGACGACCGGCGCCAGAGCCAAGATCACGCTGGTAGGGTAACAGCCGGGATTGGCGACCAGAGACGCCGACTTGATTTTCTCGGCATAAAGCTCAGGCAAACCATAAACCGACTGAGACAAAAGCTCGACCGCTTTGTGCTATCCATACCACTTGCGGAACAGTTCAGGGGTTTTTAGACGAAAATCGGCGGAGAGATCTATGACTCTGGCCCCTTTTTGCAACAGCTTCGGGGCTATCTCCATCGCAACGCCATGCTGAGCCGCCAGAAAGAAGACGTCGGCTTGACCGGCCAAGTCTGCGGGGGCGACGAATTTCAACTTATCGTAATTAGCTATTTTACTTAAATGGGGAAAGATTTTGGTTAACGGCTCTCCCGCCTCTTGCCTCGATGTTATTATCGTGACTTCATCACCTGATCTTACGGCAAGCAGCCGCAACAGTTCCAAACCGGCGTATCCGCTGGCGCCGACGATTCCTAGCCGCATGGTTCACCCCTCATTATGGTTCACCCCTAATTCGCTCGGAGCGCATTTTTCGCTCAAAGCGTTTTCGCCTGAGCAATTGCGCTTGACTATTTTGTCGGTCTCTTCCATCAGCTTGCAGGCACGATTTTCGTCTGAAAAAGAGGCAATCAAAACTGTCCGCGCTTTTGCGCAAAAAAAACCCGGGGCCTGGCCCCGGGTTTTGCGCCTTTTAAACTACTCGGGCCACAAGGAAAAATTTAACGTTTGGAGTACTGATAACGCGCCCTGGCGCCCTTTTGACCATACTTTTTACGCTCTTTTTCTCTGGCGTCACGGGTCAACAAGCCCGCTTTCTTCAGCACGCCTCTAAGAGAGGTATCGTAGCCTTGGAGAGCCTTGGCGATGCCGTGGCGAACAGCTCCGGCTTGACCGGAGACTCCGCCTCCGGAAGCCAAGATGTAAAAATCGAACTGACCGTTGGTGTTGGTGAGCGATAAAGGCTGCCTGACTACGAGTTTCAAGGTGTCGCGGCCAAAGTAGGTTTCTATCGGGCGGCGATTTACGGTGATCAACCCCGTCCCTGGGGACATCCAAACCCTAGCCACTGCCGTCTTGCGTTTTCCTGTGGCATAAAACTTATTAATGGACATTAAAAAGGGCTCCTAGTGATTTGTGACCTGTAGCTTAGCGATCTTATCGAAAGTCGGTCGCTTTGAAAGCCTGCGACTTTGAAAGCTTGTTGCCATAAAAGCTTGTAGCTATAAAATTTTGCAGCTATAAAAGCTTGTTATTGGGCGTTCTTGAATTCGAGTTTTTCCGGTTTTTGAGCGGAGTGCGGATGAACATCTCCGGCATAAACCTTAAGTTTTTTTAGTTGACGGCGGCCCAAGGTGTTTTTGGGAAGCATCCCACGAACGGCGTGAACCAAAACCTCTCGAGGCTTGGAGTTCAACAAAACCTTAGCGACCGTCTGTTTCAAGCCGCCGATGTAACCGCTGTAGCGAGTGTAGAGTTTATTATCCAGCTTGCGACCGGTGAAACGTATTTTATCCGCATTAACGACCACTATGAAGTCGCCGGTGTCGTTGTGGGGAGTATAAATAGCCTTGTGTTTGCCTCTGAGCCTGGTAGCCAACTCCGACGCCAAACGACCCACTACTTGGTTGGTGGCGTCCACCACAAACCATTTCTTTTCGACCTCATTTTCTTTGGCCATGAAAGATTTATCGCTCATATATGATCCTTAGAGCCAGCATATAAGAAAACTGGCCAACCCTTCAAAATTTACTGGACGACGCTAGCTGAGCCTGTAGATATATGACTAAAAACAACTCCACTACAAACTAACCCTGCCGCAAACCAACCTGCTGAAAACAAACCCTACTGCAAACAACGCCTTAGCCAGGCTCTCGGAGAGCTGATGAAGACCCCTACCGGGGTGAAATAGTGTTTATACCATTATGGCCAGGTCAAAGTCAAGAGGAAAAGCGAAGCCGAAGCCGAAGCCCTCCAATTAGCCTCGATTTTTTTGCCATAAGGAAGTATCATTAAGTAACTAGAT
>JAISZP010000072.1 GCA_031269135.1 Deltaproteobacteria bacterium
GCGAGAGCTAGGATGGCCGACGGCTTGATCTCGGATGACCTGAAGAACCAGCGCCGCAATTCCATTTTTGCGGTTAGGAATTTTTTTAAAAAAGTTTATCGACTCGTTCCAAAAATTCATGCCTTAGCCCGACTTTAAAAGTTGCGCCCATGAAAAAGCGGTTCCTACGTGTTTAGAGGGTTTCAGGCGTCGCAAAAATCGATTTGTCGCGCCCACTAAAATTTTTCGCTTAACTTTTAAGATTCACATGTCACTTAAAATCCCATAAAATTGTAGCTAAATCAGACGGCGTTGGCCCCGACCTTTGATACTGGCGACCAATAGAAATCGCTCAAAGCAATACATTTCAACCATTTCCACAGTTTTGCGCAGGCTCGCTCGGCCTAAATTAAAAAAAAATATCATAAAAAAAGTCTTGACATTTCGCTACAACGTAGCTACAATAGCAAAGAGATCAAAAAAACTGGAAGGAGTCTCCAAATGTCAAGCCTTACCTACCATAAACATCCAAACGGCGCCACTTATGTCTATCGCCAGGATTCATACTGGGATAAGGTCAAGAAGTATCCAAGCTCGCGTCAGGTCTGCCTCGGCAAGCTAGGTGCAGGTGGCGAAATAATCTATAACAAGCGCTTCAGAAGTCCAGAGGCCAGGGAGGCCTTAGAGAGAGGCGAGATGGTGACGACGACCGAATCCCTACTTATCGGGCAGTCGTTGGTCTTAGCTCAAGTCACAAAGGACACGGGTCTTGAGCGAGTTTTGCGCCGCAGCTTTGAGGCGGAGGATGTCGATGCTCTACTGTCTCTTGCATGGGCGGTGGCGTCAGGTTCCCAGGAAATGTATATGGCCAGTATTTGGATGGAGGATCACGACTGCCCAGCCCACAAAGATCCTCCCTCGTCTCAAGACATATCTAGGATACTGGCCTCCATCAGCCAAAGCCAGATAGAGGACTTCTTGCGCGATTGGACGCACCACAGAAGCAAGGGCCTGCGCGAGCAGTACTGCTATGACCTGACCTCGGTGTCGTCATGCAATATGTCAAATCCATTCGTGGAATGGGGCCACAACCGCGACAAAGAACATCTTGCGCAGATAAACATCGCGCTTCTCACTGGTGTGACCAGCCGCATCCCCACCTATTACGAAATACATCCCGGCTCTATGTCAGACACCAAGACCATCGCCAGTTTCATCGCGCGTATGAAAAAATATGGCATGGAGCGCATTCGCATCCTGCTGGATCGCGGCTTTTACTCCGCGAAGAACATAAACCTCCTGCTCGAAGATCGTATAGGCTTTTACATCCCTGTACCTACAACGGTAGGTTGGCAACGCGAATTAATTGATACGTATCGAGACGCGGTGGAGATGCCTGAGTATGTGATACCTTCTTCTGGAGAAGGACGCCAATCCGAACTCTTATATGGCATGACCGTTCTGGACAAGATAGATGGGCGCCGCGTCTGGAAGCATCTATACTACGACGGGGAGCGTCGGATATGGCACATCCGTTCGCTGTTCGAATCGCTCAGACGTTGGGAGGAAGAGCTTTTAAGCGGTGACACCAAGGAGAAGAACAAGTGGGCCTACGAGCGTTACTTCACGGTCAAGACGACACCTAAACGGGGGCTTCAGGTCACGCGTAAGCAAGAGGCCATCAACGCCTACAAAACAGATCGTGCTGGATACTGGGCGATGCTGACTAGCTGCGAGAAAAACGCGATAACGGCGCTGGAGGCCTATCGAGAGAGAGCGCTGGTGGAATCGCATTTCGACGATATGAAAAACGAGCTGTCGATGGACAGAATACGCACACATGGGTCGCACACCATGCGAGGACGTACCTTCGTGCAATTCCTGGCGCTCATTCTTACCGCTCGAATCAGGGTCGTCATGGCACGCGCCTGGGAGGACCGCATGGATGTGCCTAAGGAAGACAGGCTTTCACGTCTATACTCACTTAAAGAGTTGATGGCGCGACTAGGATCGTACCGCAAAACTCGCTTCTCAGACCGCTATGGCTCGGTCGTATCCGCTTCCACCAAGGCTCAGCACTCAATCTTTCGGGCCTTCGGGATTACGGTTGGCTGATATAGCTACAATTTTATGGGATTATCAGATGTCATAGAATAAAAACGTCACCTTTAATTTTTGCGTCAAGCGAGCTGTGGACCGCAGCCGACGCCGACGGCATCAGAGAAAGATATCCGCAAGCGGATTTTCAAACGGCGGATAACGGCTTAAATGCAAGGGTTCTGGGGTTTTTCCCAGTTAATTTTTAAAGTTGCCTTAGGATGAAATTTATGGATTATTTTAACGCCTCGGAACGGGAAGGCCAATTACGCTTCGCCTCCAAAAGAGATAGAATGTTCAAGCCCATAGTGACTTTGCTTATCCGCTTGAATATCACTCCCAACCAGGTTTCGGCTTTTGGGGTGGCGCTTCTCTTGGCGGGCGCGGCTTGTCCGGCCAGGTTGTTTCCCTTGATGATGGTTTTGGTTTCGCTCTACGTGGTGTCGGACGGCATCGACGGCTGTTTGGCTAGGGTGACGGGAAAAACCAGCGAGGGAGGGTCGTTGGTGGATATTGTCGTGGATCAAGCCGGTCCCGTCATTATCGCAGCCGCATCCACCATACATATTCCGACTATGCCCAGCTTGGCGGTTCTTTTTTCCAACCTGTATCTAATAACTATAGGATTGATTTTATATGTTAATAACAAAGATATAGAAGTTAAGTTTACGATTTTTCGCATTAAATATTTATTTTATATTTGTTATGCCTTGTCTTTTATTATTAAATTTGATATTTTAAGCTATTTTATGGGGTTAGCGTCAATTTATTATGCGATAATAATTGTTATTTTGCTAAATATTGTTTGCAGGCATTACGATGCCAAATCAAAACAGTAATGGGATGATTTTTTTGAGTTGCAACAATTTTTATCCACTTTATAGACGGCAATTTTGTCGTCAGCGAAGCTCAGTTAGCCGATATGCCGATATTCTAGCGGGAAAATAGGACTCGCCTAAAAATTTTCCCTTTGCTCACTTTCAATTTATCGGGTTCTCACGAATTGACTTTGTCGTGAAACAGCAACTCATACAAAATGGAAGAACTTAAAAAGCTTGCCGCGCCTTCTACGTCGTACAAGTTTCTAATCGGCTTGACCACCTGTTCATCCCAGAGATTGCTTAACGCCTTAGACGTTAAGCTTAAGATGAATTGTCCGGAGTCGCGATTCCATCTCATCCCGGCTTGCCTCAGGCGGCTTTGAAGGACTGTTTTATCGGCGTTTTCAATAGCCCCGCCGCCGACGTGCCACCCTTGTTCTTTATAATATGCATAGTCTATAGCGTCTTTGTTGTTTAGGATGTATTCAACAAGATTTATTTTACTTTTAGATTTTTTAGCCTCACCTAAAGATATTATTTCTTTGACTGCAGTCTCCCATTCGCTTTGACGCAACAAATCACAAATGTTATTGGCCCATTGTTTAGCCATATTTTCATCGTTATGAAAAATATCTTTTGAAAACAATGATACTTTTTCGCATAAATGATAAATATTTAATATCTGTTGAGCATCAGGAAACAATTCTTCCTTCATAGCTCGTATCCAAGTTGCCCCATCGCTTATAAGAATAGTTTTTTCATAGCCGCCATACCCATTTTTTATTGCTGCTGCAAATAAATGCTTTTTAAATCCACTAGATTCACCTAAGTAACATATATATTCTCTTTTCCCAATTTCAGGAACTAATTGGCCTTCATTGTTTCTGCGCCATTTAAAATTATCGGAAGAAAACACCATTCCAAGTTGATTTTCCGTCCAATTAGGCTTTGCGGTCTTGTCGACGTGGTCGCTTAAGTCGACACAAGTCTCGGCTATGGGCAAAGAAGCGACGTGGTCCGGTTTTTCGTTTTCGTCCAAGGAATTTCGAGTCGGCTCTTGGTTCTCGATATTTTTTTCGTTTTCGTCAAGACGCTTTCTTGTTTGAAGCATTGAGCCATCGACTTCAATATATAACTCGTGATTTCTCTTAGTTTTAGGAAATCGCGTTTTTCCGGATTGCAGAGTTTCCCAAGCTTGCATAGCGTTTTTTTCGTCATTTTCGAAAACTATCGAGCCGATATGATTCGCGACCGCTCTGACGGTGTCTTCATTAACGTCAATTAGAGTGCTTCGCTTTATGGCTCTCCAAGCCGCTTCATAGGAAGGAACTTCTTGAACCCGATAAGCTATTTCCAGCATCGCGTCGGCGCTGATTTTAAACGGCAGTTTATCTGCGCCTAAAAACTCATCAATTGGGAATATCATTTTTTCCTTAGTTAAGTTTTCTAAGCTTGTCGTATCTTTCTTAGTCGCAGGGATAAGAGCTTTTCGATTATATGCGAACTTTCCGAAAGTCGTTATGATGGATTTCGGAAATGAACGCCATACCCTAAGTTTGATGCCTTTAGCTAAGTATTCTTGTTTTTTTTTTCCTATATAAAGTTTTTCATTTATCAGTTTGAAATTTTCTAAAATAAGCTCCAAATTTAAGGTTCGTTGTTCGTCTCTCAGCTTTGCTGAAAACTTCTCTAAATCAGTCAAAGAAGGGAAAAAATTTTCATTGGATGCGCTAGCATGGATTAAAATCATGGTTTCAAATAGCTTGTCAAGATTATCTTGTATCAATTTCTTAATAACTAGTTGATCTTCAATATTTTCGCCATCTTGTTTCATTTTTTGAATAAAACAGTCCATGCTTGTCGTTAATATTTCTTGAAAATCTTTGATTTTATTTAGAATAGTTTGGTCTTGGGCGGTCTTTGATTCAGATTCCAAGTTGATTTCATTTTTTTTCATTTTCTTTCCCCTGCCTTTTTCCAGGCAAAAGAATTATAACACAAAAAACAAAAAAAGAGAAAAATTTTAGGTACGCCCGGAAAATCCGCCGAAAATCGGACTTTTCGACCCGTCGGCGACGGCATATGCCTATATGCCTATATGTCTTAGTTCGGAAAAAAAGCCGCAACAGCATTCCGACTATTGCGGCTTTAAAATTTCGATTGCGCGGAAAACGCTATTTGATGGCCCGGTAAGGTCTAAAATCGATATTGTATTTTTCCATCCTAAGGCTCATTTTTCTCTCCGTCAAACCTAGAATGGCGGCCGCCTGAGTCACGTGGCCGCAGGTGGCTTCCAAGGCCTCAGTTATCATGGTTTTTTCCAAATGAGCCACAGCGTCGTCGAGTCCTTTCGGCTTCGCTTCGTCTTCTTTGCCTTGGAGCCAAACGGGCAGGTGTCTGGCCTCTATGATGCCCTCAGGGCCGCACAGCACCACCGCTCTTTCGATTATGTTCTCAAGTTCCCGTATGTTTCCCGGCCATTGGTAAACTCTCAGGAGTCGGTAAGCGTCGCTCGATATGAGGATAGGCTTTTCTTGGTCGGCGGAAAATTTTTTGGCGAAGTTTTCCGCCAAATCCATTATGTCCTCCACCCTTTTGCGCAGGGGCGGGAGAGAGAGGGGAAAGACGCTGAGCCGGTAGTATAGATCCATCCGAAACAGGCCCTCTTCGGCCATTTTTTCCAAATTGCGGTTGGTGGCGGCTATCAGTCTTACATCGACCTTAATGGTCTCTCCGCCTCCCAAGCGTTCAAATTCCTTTTCCTGAATGACCCTCAAGAGTTTGGCCTGAGTGGCCAAGCTCATGTCTCCGACCTCGTCCAAAAACAGCGTCCCTCCATGGGCCATCTCAAAACGGCCTTTACGACCGCTGATCGCTCCGGTGAAAGCCCCTCGTTCGTGGCCGAAGAGTTCGCTTTCGACCAAGCCCTCGGGGAGAGCGGCGCAGTTGACTTTGATGAAGGGCTGCCCGGCTCTGAGGCTGTTGGAGTGGATCAGGCCGGCGATCATTTCTTTGCCGGTACCGCTCTCGCCTCTTATCAAAACGGTCACGTTGGTGGCGGCGACCTGAGCCACCTCTTCGAGGATGTTTCGCAAGGCCTTGGATTGCCCGACCATCTGACCGATTTTGAAGTTTTGATTCAAGATCGCCTGCAGTCTGCGGTTTTCCTCAATCATGGCCTCATGACGCAGCGAAAAGTCGCGTCTTACCCCAACCGCTCGGGCGATCAGGGTGGCCAGCACCGTCAGAAGGCGCATGTCTTCTTCAAGATGCACGCCGTCGCCGAAGAGCCTGTCGGCCGATATGGCGCCGATGGTGTGGCCGTCTAGGATGATGGGGACGCAAATAAAGGCGATATCTTCCTTTTTTAGATCGCGCGTCTTGGTGCGATTTAAAAATAAAGGCTCCTGGGAGACGTTCGGGACCACCATCGCTTGACCTGTGGCCGTGACCCGGCCTATGACGCCTTCTCCCGACTTGTAGCGGGCCCTTTTGCGGGCGGTCGAATTGTGGCCGAAAGAGGCTTCCATGACGATCTCGCCGTTAGGGTTGATCATATAGAAGCCGCCCCTCATCATGCCGGTGTACTTGGCCATGAGAGTCAAGGCCTGGTCGAGATGGTCCGATATTTCGGAAGTGGAGCCGTTCAAAGCCTGGCTGACTTCAAAAAGGAGTCTTAACTCACTGGCTCTATCCTTGATTTGGACTTCGTTATCGTCTTGTTTGATCGTCAAAATATTCTTCCGGGACAAAAGTCTTTGTTAGGTGTCTAATATCAACGAAAGGCTGAGGCAATCAATGAGAAGGAGCGTTTAAAAAACGGCTTTTTAGTGATAGTCCTGAAGCGGAGAGATTCTCCAGTTGGACTTCTTCATCTCCTTCAAGCCTTCCACCGCGACGGTCAGACCGGCCATAGTCGTGATTAACGTGACCCCTCGGTTGATGGCTTCCGCTCTTATGACTGTCGCGTCTTTGGCTGAGGTGGACCCGCTTATGGTGTTGACCAGCAGCTGAATCTGCCCGTCTCGAAGGAAATCCAACAGATTCGGTCGTTTATGGCGCAGCTTGACTAACAGTTCTGAGGCCAGCCCCGCGTCTTTGAGCACCTGGTGCGTGCCGGGGGTGGCGTGGATGGCGTAGCCCATGGCGATCAGATCCGCCGCCAGCGGAACCAACAAGGGCTTGTCGCGATCGCAGACCGTCAAGACCACGTTTCCGGAGTCGGGTATGGTCATGCCTGCGGCGCTTTGGGCCTTTAAAAAGGCCAAGCCGAACTGACTATCCAGCCCCATGACCTCGCCGGTGGAGTGCATCTCCGGGCCAAGGTCCACTTCGGCTCCTCTGAAGCGGGTCCAGGGGAGCACCGCTTCTTTTACGGCGTAATAATCGATGGGCCGCTCGGCGTCGAAACCGGCTTCCATCAGGTTTTGACCGGCCATGACCTTAGCCGCCGCCTGGATTAGGGGACGACCAGTCGCCTTGGCGACGAAGGGCGCCGTCCGTGAGGCTCTGGGATTGGCTTCCAGCACGTAAACCACCCCATTGCAGACCGCAAACTGGATATTCATCAGCCCTTTGACTCCCAACGCGAGACCTAACTTTTCCGTCTGCGCCCTTATCTCGTCTTGGATGGACTTGGGGAGAGTAAATGGCGGAATCGAGCAGCACGAGTCCCCGGAGTGGACCCCGGCGCGTTCGATGTGCTCCATGATGGCGGCTATGACCACCCTCTCTCCGTCGGCCACCGCGTCGACGTCGACTTCGACGGCGTCATCGAGGAATTTATCGACCAGGATCGGGTTTTCCTTGCCCAGGTTTAGGTCCGTCGCGCTGAAAGCCGCAACGTACGCCAGAAGGTCCGCTTGATGGTGGATTATGCGCATGGCCCTTCCGCCCAAGACGAAGGATGGCCTGACTATGATGGGGTAGCCGATGCGGTCGGCGACCGATAAGGCGCTTTGGCTGTCTTGGGCCATGCCGCTGGGGGGCTGGGTGAGTTTAAGTTTGTTCACCAGTTCGTTCCAGCCGTTGCGGTCTTCGGCCGTGAAGATTGATTGAGGATCGGTCCCCCATATGGGAACGCCTCGGTCTTTCAGGGCCTGAGCGAGATTCAACGGAGTTTGCCCGCCTAATTGGACGATGACTCCGTCGGGCTTTTCCTGGTGAAAGACCGACAGCACGTCTTCCAAGGTGACCGGTTCGAAATAGAGGCGTCCCACGGCGTCGTAATCGGTGGAGACGGTCTCAGGGTTCGAGTTGACCATAATGGTCTCCAGCCCCATCGACTCGAACGCCTGGGAGGCTTTCACGCAGCAGTAATCGAATTCGATTCCCTGGCCTATGCGGTTCGGGCCTCCGCCGAGGATCATGACCTTTTTTCGGGGCGAAGCCGTCCTGACGGGCGCCGGAGGCGAAGTCGGAGAATCGTAGCTGGAGTAATAGTAAGGGGTGGAAGCGCTGAATTCGCCGGCGCAGGTGTCGACCTGACGGAAGTGAGGCATGACGCCGGCCTTGAGACGAAGATCGGTCAGGTTCGCGCCCGTCAGTTTAGACTGCGAGTGCGTTTTGGAGACGATCTTCGCGATATGGACATCGCTGAAGCCCTGGGCTTTGACCTTGCGCCAAACGGCGGCCGAGGGATTTTCTCCCGAGAGCAAAGTCTCGGAAAATGGACCGCTGATGTATTTCTCGGTTTGGAGAATAAGCGTCAGCTGCGAGACGAACCAGGGATCGAAACCTGTGAGGGCGCAGGCTTCGGTCTCGCTGAGACCTAGCGATAAGGCGTCGTAGAGCTGGGCTAAACGTTCGGGATCGG
>JAISZP010000098.1 GCA_031269135.1 Deltaproteobacteria bacterium
CCATCGGGACGCCTCCGGGAACAGCGGGTTTAGTCAACGAGCTGCCCTACAAGATCTATTATCTCCACGACATCATCGGCGCCAGCGAAGCTTTGGTGGTCAAGGAAAGCGCCGGCATCAACTCCATAGCCGACGTCAAAGGGCGCACCATAGCTACGCCATTCGGCTCAACGTCTCATTTTAGTTTCTTAGCCGCCTTAAAGCAAAATGGAATTGAACAAAATGAGCTGAAAATCATAGATATAACCGGTCAAAATATACAGGCCGCTTGGTCGAGAGGCGACATCGACGGGGCCTACATCTGGCAGCCGACCCAGGCTCAGCTCGTAGCCGAAGGCGGCAAGGTCATAATCAATTCTTCCGACGTCGCGGCAAAAGGAGGGATAACCGGTGAATTCGGCATCGTCTCCGACGAGTTTTACAAAAACCATCCAGATGTAGTCAAGGCCTACATTGAAATTTTAGACGCCGCCACCAAAGAATACAGAACAGCGGCGCCCGATACTATAAAGATCCTCTCCTCGGAGCTTGGGCTTACGGAAGAAGAAACCAAGACCGTCATTTCGCAAATAATCGTCTTAGACGCGTCAGACCAAGTCGATCCCAAGTATTTGGGCACTACCGCCAAACAAGGCGCTCTTTCGGCCCTTTTAAAAGAGACGTCGGACTTTTTACTCAATGAAAAAGCCTTGAAAAGCTCCCCTCCTCTGGAATTTTTCGGTCCGAAAATCATAACCCAGCTCTACGACTGAGAGTTTATCATGGCGGCCCAAAACTCCGAAATTATGCCTGGCATCTCCAGAGCGCCGAACACCGATTCCGACGTTGCGGCGGAGTTGACGTCCGTCAGTCTGTCTTTTCGGCGGGGCCGCCAGAGCGCCCAGATTCTAAGCGACATCAGTCTTAAACTGTACAACAGCGACTTCGTCTGCGTCCTTGGACCTTCAGGTTGCGGAAAAACCTCTCTTTTAAACATACTGGCGGGATATTTGACCAACATTGAAGGGTCGATTCTAATCGACGACAGCCCTCACCTTGGGCCATCGCCCAAGGTGGGGGTGGTCTTTCAGTCCCCTAACCTCTTTCCGTGGCTGACGGCCGCAGAAAACATCGAATTCGGCCTGAAGATGACTGGCATCGACAAACAAAAGCGCCTTGAGAAAGTCCAAAACCTCTTGGAAGTCATAGGCTTGGAAAATAGCGCCAATCTTCTTCCGCACCAATTGTCCGGCGGCATGCGTCAAAGGGTCGCGATCGCCAGGGCCTTGGCTTTGGATTCCAAGATAATCTTGCTCGATGAACCCTTCAGCGCCCTCGACGCCTTAACCAGAGAGATGATGCAGCAACATCTCAGGAGCATCTGGCGAAAAGCCGACCGCTGCTTTTTCTTCATCACCCACGATGTTCAAGAAGCCCTGCTTTTAGCCAACCGCTTAATCGTCATGAGCGCCGGGCCGGGACGCATTTTTTCCGACTTCGAAAATCCCTTGAGAGTCGGAGCTGAGGCCGATTTCGAGACCATAAGAGCCGACGCTCGATTCCCAAAACTCAGAGCCGACCTGATAGAGATGATCCAAGGCAATAGTTGCGTAATTTAACGGTTGAACAAGTAGATTGATTCATTGTTGATTTCATAATCAATTATATTTATATTCAATTATATATATAATTAATGTAAGACAAACAACGCGTATTTTTTAAGGAGTTAAGATGATTCGCGCCAAGAGGGCGGCCTTGATAGGCTTTGACTGCGCCATTCCAAATCGGCTGGAAGCCTTGATGGAACAGGGAGCGCTCCCGAATTTCTCCAAGTTTAAAAGCGAGGGCAGCTACCTGACTCAGGGATATAACCTTCCTACCGTAACCCCTCCGTCCTGGGCCTCGATCGCCACAGGCGCCTTCCCTAGGACTCATGGGGTGGAGGATTATTATTACTACGTGGAAGGCCGAAGCTTGGAGCATAAAAAGACGGTCCAGGCTTTCGGCTCCGAGATCGTCAAAGCTCAGACCATTTGGGACTGTTGGGACAAGGCCGGCAAAAAATGTTTGGTGATCAATTATCCCACAAGCTGGCCCAGTAAGATGAAAAACGGGGTGATGCTCATGGGACAGGGCATTTCTCCGGCGGAATACAGGTTTATGGAGCCCGGCAACGCCCACCGCGAATTTTTGGCGGCTGAAAGCGTGATTTCCACCGACGTCTACTCCCAGGGCGCCAGGGTGGTCTTCGACAAGCAAAGGGGTTGGAAAAACCTTCCCCCTGGTCGGGACTTCGTTGCCTTTTCAGTCGACGTCTCTTTCCGTGAAAGCGTATGGCCTCTAAAAGACGAAACCTGGCATGGACTTGCTTGGGAGCAAGACGGCGGCGGCATCGACCGATTCGCCTTGGCCCCTACTCCCGATTACAGCAAAGCCTTCTTCACCTTAGCCCAAGGTCAGTGGAGCGCCCCTGTGGAGTTTGATTTCACCGTCAAGGCCGACGGCCGAACCGAAAAGGGAGTATTTAGAGCGAAACTTATGCAGCTCTCCGACGACGCCGAGAACTTCAGGCTGTATATTTCCGGAGTATCCGGTCGCCATGGTTTTATCGATCCCCCCAAAGCCGCGGAAAGCATTGATTTTTCCAAAGACGTCATCGCCAACGACATCGGCTTGGTAAGCTTGATCGGCGGAGCGATCGACCCTCAAACTGTTTTGGAACTAGCCCAGTTTCATTCGAACTGGCTCCTCAATGCGGCTAAAAGCATTCTTAAAGCCAACGCCGACTGGGATCTATTCTACATCCACTCCCACAATATAGATTGGTTTTACCACGCTT
>JAISZP010000117.1 GCA_031269135.1 Deltaproteobacteria bacterium
GGCGCTGAAGTTTTCTTCCAAGAATATGTCGAGCTGATCGCATTTGCTTGCGTTTTAATTGCATCTGCTTTAATTGATTGATTTTATTTACGCTTTTTATTTATAGTATTGATTAACCTATCTACGCTTTTTGTCTATCTACGCTTTTTGTCTATCGACGCCTTTGGTCTATCGACGCCTTTTTGTCTAGCGACGCCTTCGCTTCTTGCCCATAGTTCTTTGTTCTTTGGACTTTGTTCTTTTCTTTGTTCTTTGGACTTTTCTTTGTTCTTTGGAAAAGGCCGATCGGCCTCGCTCATCATGAATCCGTCAGGGCAAAAAACTCCGAATGCTTGCAAGGTCGCAATGCCTGTTTCTCTCGTAGACGACCAAGAGCTCTTAGCCGTAAACCAGTTGAAAGTCAAACGTAGGCTCGGCAAAGCTCTTAAAAATCTTGGACGCCCCCAGGCCCATATATCGATCCTTTTCACCACGGACGAAGGCATCAAAACCTTAAACAGAGATTTTCGCGGCATCGACAAGAGCACCAACGTATTGGCCTTTCCAGACACCGATGAGGCTATAGGCCAAGCCCAGCACCTTGGCGATCTGGCCCTTTCGACCGAAACAATCGTTCGTGAAGCCGCCGAGTCTCAATGCGATCCCGAATGGATGATGTATTTTTACCTTACTCACGGCCTTCTACACTTAGTCGGTCACGACCACGAGCTTGGACCTCGGCAGGATAAGGCCCAACAAGCTGAGACCGAAAGGCTGATGGAGCTTATTTACCGTAAATAATCAATTGCTTTTTTTAACGCGTCTCTATTCCATAGCTCGGTTTTAATCTTTACTTAGGCCCATTGTTGAACGACTAAACCGCGACGATTCTTGACGCGCCTTCGCGTTTCGAGCAGCGCCTTAATAAAATCAATGACCAGGCGCTCATCAATCCAAGTTCGAGAGGGTTTTTATGAAAAATGTTCTCGCTTTAATCATGGCCGGAGGAAAAGGCGAACGGCTGATGCCTCTTACCAAATCCCGCTCAAAGCCGGCTATTCCCTTCGGCGGAATTTATCTTTTGGCCGATCTGTCTCTTTCAAACTGCATAAACTCTGAGGTTTATCGCATCCTGGTCTTGCCTCAATACAAATCTCAGACCCTGATCCAACACTTGGAAAGCGGCTGGAACATCTTCAGTCAACCTCTGGGTCACTTTCTTCGCATCGTTCCGCCTCAGATGATGACGGGAGACAAATGGTACCAAGGAACGGCGGACTCCATCCGCCAGAATCTGGAGATGATCGAGGAGGAAAATCCCTCCCATCTGCTGATTCTTTCGGCCGATCACGTCTACAAGATGAATTATGCGGCCTTTAAACGTTATCACGATGAAAACAAGGCCGACGTCACCATCGCCGTCATCGAGACCGCCAAAGATCAAGCCAGCGAGTACGGGGTATTGCAGGTCGATCCAAGCTTCAGGGTCTGCGGTTTTCAGGAAAAACCCAAAAATCCTTCCCCTATCCCCGGCAACAAGGATCTTTGTCTGGTCTCGATGGGAATCTACCTATTTTCAGCCGATGTTCTGCTGGATCTGTTGAAAAAAGACGATCGCCCCGACTTCGGGAAAGATATCCTGCCCAGCATCCTTAAGTCTCATAAAGTCATGGCCTATCCTTACCGCCGGGAAAACAAAATCGAAGAGGTGGTCTTTTTCACCGATGAAGAAGGGAGCCGGGCCAAAAAGCCGGTGGAGGTCGCCCCCGACTCGGGCTACTGGCGCGACGTCGGAAACCTCGACGCCTATTGGAACGCCAATATGGACTTATGCGGCCTGGCGCCTTACTTCAACCTCTACGGCGTCCGCTGGCCAATGAGGACGAATCAGCGTCAGTTTCCTCCGGTTAAGACGCTATCGGTGACCGAACCCAACGGAGAGACCCTCCACGGTCAGGCCAAAGATTCGCTCGTTTCCCCGGGCTGCGTAATCGGCGGGGGTATGGTCAGAAACAGCGTTTTATCCTACAATGTCTCAGTGCACCGCGGCGCCGAAATCGACGAATCGGTCATCATGGAAAACGTCGATGTCGGACGTTTCAGCAAGATCAAAAAAGCCATCATCTCCGACGGAACCAAGATCCCGTCGAATACGGTCATCGGCTTCGACCCCAAAACCGACCGCAAAAAATACGCCGTCACGCCTAGGGGAATCGTGGTGGTCACTAAAGAAAATTTCAAGTGACGTTAAGCTGATCAGTCGTTAAATTCCAAAGGTCAAATTCCAGCGCTTAAATTCCAGTGCTTGACATCCAGCGCTTAAATTTCGCGGTCGAATTCCATCAGCTATTCATTTTAGCCCCCAATACACATTTCATCCTTGCAGAGGTTTTTCTTGTCATCCTTTAAACTCGTCAAGTCATTAGTCGCCTTCTTCCTCGTAGTTCTTCTAGCCGCTATTCCATTGGCTCAGGCCCAACAGACAAGCGAGGAACCTTCTTCTTCCGAACAAAGCGCGCCGAGCGGCGGCCCGGATGACGCCCAAATTCCGGATTCGCAGATTCCGGACAACCAGACTCCAGACGGCCAAATCGAACCAGAGACCGCCGATTCAAGCGCCGGGGCCGCTGGTCGGAATCCCGGCGACGACTGGCTGAACCTTTGCAAGAACGGCTCTAAAGAGGATATCGTAAATTCTCTAAAAGCCGGTTCCGACCCGAATCATCAAGACCCAACGGGCCTTACTCCTCTGATGTCCGCCGCCGGCAACAACCCCGATGCTCAAGTCATAAAAGTTTTGATAGACGCCGGGGCAAATGTGGAAGCGGTCGAGAAAAATTTCGGCCTCAACGCCCTGATGTTCGCCGCGACTTTCAACACAAACCCTGAGATTATCGAAGTCTTGATTAAATCAGGCATATCGCCGACCTATCAAAACTTTCAGGGAGGGACAGCCTTAGTCCAAGCCGCCACTGTCAACCCAAACCCTGATGTGACGGAAACCTTGGTTAAATTGGGGGCGCCTTTGGAGGCGACCGACTTTGCGGGGGCCACCGCTTTGATGCATGCCGCAGGCTACGGAAAAACCCCCGTCGTCAAACGCTTGATTTCCCTTGGCGCGAATATTAACGCCACTGATAAAGACGGCAACACCGCCCTTTTCTGGGCAGTCGCCTACAACCAAAACGCCGCAGCGACGTTGGAGTTGATAAAAAGCGGCGCCGACATCAACGCCAGAAATTCCAGACAAGAGACTCCGCTCATCATCTCCGCCCAAAACCCCAACCCAGAGGTCTTATCCACGCTGATTCAAGCCGGCGCCGACAAAGACCTGGTGGACGTCACGGGTTCAGGTCCCTTGCACCAAGCCGCGCTTGCCAATCCGGAACTGCAAGTCATCAAACGCCTCTTATCTTTGGGCTACGACATCAACGCCGTCACCCCCTCTGGGATCACCGTTTTAATGGCTGCAGCTTATAGTCAGACTGAGGCGGTGCGCTTTTTATTAATCCAAGGCGCCGACCCCAACGCCAAAGATTTTCAGGGAAGGACGGCTCTTATGTACGCCGCCGGCAGGAACAATAATCCTATCGTCTTAAAGACTCTGATCAGCGCCGGGGCTGACGCTTCCATAAAAGACAACGAAGGTCTGACCGCCTACGATTACGCCACCAAAAACCGCAACCCGGCAGTCGCCGAGTATTTGAAGGACTTGACGCCAAATCGAGAGCAAAACGCGCAATCACAAGATACGCAAGCGGTAGATGCGCAGGCGCAAGACGCGCAAGCGCAAGACTCGCAAGCGGTAGATGCGCAGGCGCAAGACGCGCAAACAGTCGATGCGCAAGGAAATACTCAGCAGCCTACTTCCGACGACGAATCCGACGAGATTGAATCGGAAATCCCGCCAAACACATCTCTAAACCCGCCATCAGACGCAGCAGATGGTCCCAAAAGCGAGGAGTAAATGCGATCGGCAAAGACTGCAGGTTTAGTCATCGGCCTAATCATTGGCCTTATCGTCGGCTTTAGCGCTCATCCGACAGCCCTTAAAGCCGCCTCCCAGTTTCAAGTACAGGGGGAGTTGTCGTTCAGCGGCGAAAAAGTGGAACTGGACCGCCCGGAGGTCTTTGAGAGTCTGGATCAGGAACTTCTGCTTCTATCGGAAGCCAAATCCAGGGTCTGGTTGACTTTAAGACGCTCGGAGCGTTATCTGCCTATAATTGAAGCAGCTTTAAGAGACAAAAAAATTCCTCAAGATTTTAAATTCGTCCCGCTGGCCGTCACTAATCTTGCCCCTGATTACCGCTCAGGGCAACGGCGGGGGTTATGGCGCTTTACGGAATCAGAGGCTCTGGCTCTGGGGCTGACGATCAATAAACAAGTGGATGAGCGCTTGGACCCCACCGCCTCCAGCGCAGCCGCCGCCGCTCGCTTGAGTTCCTTAAAGAAGACTTACGGCGCCTGGACTATGGCTCTGGCCGCCTTCATCAATGAAAGCGACGTAATCGAAGCCCAAAGAATCGGCGAGTCGACTGATTACTATAGCCTGTACTTTTCCGAGACTGTCGAAAAAGCCGTCAGTTTAGTGCTGGCCGGGAAAATCCTCTATTCAAACCCGGAAGACTTCGGCTACAACCGCTCTAAAGGTTGGCCGATATTGGCTTTCAGCAGAAAAAAATTAGACGCCGACCAGAGCATGACAAGTCTGGCTAAAGAATATAGTTTAGACATCAAGACTTTCAAGGATATGAACCTTCACATCTTAGGGGATACCGCTCCCAGCGGCAGCACCATCAACACGCCGTAGCGACAGGGAGGCAAGCGCCCACAGGCTTGTCATACCGGAAGCCGGAAAAGCAGTCCAAAATCAAGCCGCTTTTCGGTCACGCATTTTAAAGGTATGATTTGACCCGTTTACAGGCGGCAATACCGTCAAATAATGGAAACAACGACAAAAATGAAATCAAAATAAATGAAATATCGAACTAAAAACCTCCCTATTACAGGAGGTTTTAGTTTAAGAATATCTTGAGTTCATTTTTTTAGGTTTACTGTCGATCGCTTTAA
>JAISZP010000143.1 GCA_031269135.1 Deltaproteobacteria bacterium
AGCTGAACCCGGCTGAGCCTTCTGAGCCTTCTGAGCAGGCGGCGACAGGGAACGCCTTTGCCCTCAAACAGCCGAACTAATAATCCAGTTGAAAATCAAGCCGAAAATCAAGCTAAAAATCCAGCTAAAAATCCAGCTGGAGGACAACTTTACAAACGGATCCTAAGAACACCCGGCCCGATATTGGGTTGGCTCATCATTTGGGCTTTGGGGTTGGCGGCGGCTTTCGTCCCTTGGACAGGCCCGGTAATCGCCATAAGCGGCGCCGTCTCGCTCGCCGCTTTGACTTATCGCCTTCCCAGCCAAGCGGCCTTGGTAAGAACGGCCATCGGATTTTTTTTATTTTGGACCAACTTTTCCGTCTTTTCCACCTTATTCGATCTAGCCCCTTGGCGACAGCCTGCTCAGCTCGCCGCCTGGTTGGGTCTAGGTCTGCACTTGGCTCTCGTTTGGACTCCTCTGGAACTTGGCTGTGGATTTAGAAGCCTAACCGCCCCAATCTTAGGAGAACGCAACGCTTTTATGCTCGCCATAGCTCTAGTGGTGCTGCTCAAAGTTCTTCTGGCGCTTAGGGTGGACTTAAACCACATTTGCCGCGCCCAGGCCCAAAAGACGCCGACGCTGCCCTTGCGCCTTAGGCTTGTTCTCATAGGACGCGCTTTGATACGCCTGTCGCTGAGCAGAACTTACGATCTGACCAGAGCCTTGATGAGCAGATAATCTCTGGTTTGATTTTTTAGTTTTTGGTTTTTGTTTTTTGGTATTTTGTCTGTAGCCTCTAGCCTGCAGCCTGTAGTTGCAAGTTGCCGGTTGCATGTTGCAAGTTGCAAGGAAAGCGGACGAATCATGCATCAGCGTTCAAGAAGAAAACAAGTCAAGCCAAGCCAGGCTAAGCTAAGATTAGGCCAAGCTGCGCCAGGCTAGGCAAGCTAAACATGCCCAAACAAGCAAAACAAGCAAAACTGACCCCCTCGCCTCTCAGCCTCATAGATGCCTGAAAAAAAAATTTTTCTTCCGACCGCACATATACAAAGCAATAGTATTGACCTAAAGCAAAAGGCGAGTTAATATAACTCGTCGCTGAAAAACGCTTTGGCGTCTTCAAAGGCTTTCACAATCGGTTTATATGCCTCTCGCTC
Source organism: Deltaproteobacteria bacterium (assembly GCA_031269135.1). Taxonomy (GTDB): domain Bacteria; phylum Desulfobacterota; class Desulfarculia; order Adiutricales; family Adiutricaceae; genus JAISZP01. The sequence goes on from JAISZP010000143.1 coordinate 1,140, forward strand.
TTGCGGTCGTTCGACTTGGCGGAGGTCGTTGCAACCCGGGGCGAAACCAAATTGCTCTCTATTAATCCCAAAAATACTAAAAGACAGTAAATACTTTTTTGACTGCGGCTAAGCTTTGAACCATCGAAGGCGACGGTCGGCTCGATGATGTTTACCCGCCTGCTCTCCAAGAGGCCATTATGGTAGAAATGGAACCGGTCATAGGGCTTGAGATCCACGCGCAACTTAAAACTAAGACGAAACTTTTTTGTTCTTGCCTCGTCGATTTCGGGGCTCAGCCAAACACTCATATCTGCGAGATCTGCTCCGGCCAACCTGGGGCGCTGCCGCGCATGAACGCCAAGGCCCTTGAACTCGCCGCCAAAGCGGGCGTGGCTCTTGGTTGCAAAGTCAATAATCGTTCCGTTTTCTCCCGCAAAAACTATTTTTACCCCGATCTGCCCAACGGCTTTCAAACATCTCAGCTTGACCCTCCAATCTGCCAAGGCGGCGAACTTTCAATCGCCGGCCCGGACGGCCCCAAGACCATACATCTTAACCGCATCCACCTTGAAGACGACGCGGGAAAATGCATCCATGACGAAAAACGCGGACGCACTTTAATCGACTTAAACCGGGCCGGAGTGCCCTTAATCGAGATAGTCACCGAACCGGAGCTCAACTCCTCAACGGAAGCGGTTGAATTTTTAAAAAAGCTTCACGGTCTTCTGGTCAGGCTTGAAGTGACCATGGGCAGAATGGAAGAAGGCGAATTCCGCTGCGACGTCAATATCTCGCTTAAGCCGAAAGGCTCGGACAAACTTGGCGTCAGAAGCGAAATAAAAAATCTCAATTCATTTCGTTACGTGGGACAAGCTATAGACTTTGAAATCAAAAGGCAGACCGCCCTTTACGAGTCCGGCCAAGGCGTTCTGCAGCAGACTCTCCATTTCGACACCGCCAGAGGCGAGACGAAAACCTTGAGAAGCAAGGAAGAGGCTCACGACTACCGCTACTTTCCCCAGCCGGATTTGCCGGTGGTCACGGTGGATGAGCAGTTGATTCGAGAGCTTCAAGCCGGTCTTCCCGAAACGCCCGAGCAGTCGCTTGAAAAGCTCGCCGCTCTCGGAATCAGAGATGAAGTCGCCAAGCTTCTCATAGACCGCAGAGGCGCTCTTGAATACTTCGAGCAGGCTCTTTTAAATTTCAATGAACCCAAGAGACTCTCGACCTTAATGACTGAACTGCTTTTACCGGCCTGCCAAAAAGACGCCATAGCTCCCACCGAATCGCTGTTGACTCCCAAGCTCTTCGCCCAGCTCGCCAAGTTGATTGAAGAAGGCACCTTAGGACGCCGGGCAGCTTACGAACTGTTTCCCGAACTATTTCAAAGCGGCTTGGATCCCAAAGAACTCGCCCAAAAAAAAGGCGTCTTGCAGATATCCGATTCTTCGGCTTTAGAGGCTCTGGCCGCTCAAATAATCGCCCAGCACCCTAAGGAAGCCGATAAATACCGTCAGGGACAAGATAAAATCCTTGGTTTTTTAGTGGGACAGCTCATGCGCTCCAGCCGAGGGGCGGCCGATCCCAAAAGGGCCGGCGAAGCGTTGGAAGCGGCTCTTAAAGCCCAAAGCTGAAGCCAAAGCCAAAGCCCAAGACTAAAGTTAAGCCTATGCCTATCGTCATTTCCGTCGTCGTCAAGGCTATCGTCAAAGATGTTTTCAGGCCGCCGCGTCGGCAAACTTGAAATGCCGACGCAACATTCGCGTTTTCTAAAGCTTGCCGCGAGCAAGACAATCGAGAAAATACAAAAATCGAAAAAGCCCAAAATCGAGAAATCCCAAAAAGCAAGAAACAAGAAAATCTAAAAAGCAGTTAAGTAATCATGAGCGAGGTCTTGTCGAACCAAGATCGGTCATCGAATGCATTTTCACTTCCCTACCTTAAGGTGAGCACTTATGGCGCTGGATGAAGCCACAGCCAAAGACATAGCCCGCTTGGCGAGATTAAGGATTACGAACTCCGAGCAAGGAGTCGCCGACGATCAAGAAGTAAAAGCGCTTGATACGTTGGTGGCCGAGTTTTCCAAAATTGTCGGCTATATGGACATTCTAGCTCAGGCCGACACCACCGGCGTGGAGCCGCTCTACTCGCCCATGGTCGAACCGCTGCCCCCCAGAGAAGATCAGCCCAGAACGACGGAAAACAATTCCGATTCCCTCCTGCAAAACGCTCCTGAACGCATAGGACGCTATTTCAGCGTTCCGAGGGTCTTTTAATTTTCATTAAAACTGTTTCAACTAGGATTTGATGGTGTTTTTTTATGAGTGAACTCTGGCGCCTTGGACTCGGTCAAGCTTATCAAGGGCTGTTGGCTAAGGACTTTACGGCTGAAGAACTTGTCTTGGATTGTCTTGATAGAATCAAGGCCACCGAACCCGCCATCAACGCCTGCCTTACAGTTTTAGATGAACAAGCTATCCAGCAAGCCAAAGAGCTCGATCGCCTAGGACCCGATCCCCAGCGCCCTCTTTGGGGCGTGCCGCTGACGGTCAAGGACGTCTTCAGCCTTAAAGGAGCTCCGACGACCGCCGGTTCGAAGATCTTGGAAAATTACCTCTGCTCCTATGAAGCGACTGTCGTGCAGCGCCTTCGTCAAGCCGGCGCCGTCATCTGCGCCAAGACCAACTGCGACGAATTCGCCATGGGTTCATCCACCGAGTTTTCAGCCTACGGCCCCACCAGTAATCCCTGGAATACTCAGAGAGTTCCTGGGGGTTCAAGCGGAGGCGCCGCCGCCTCTGTGGCCGCTTGTCAAACCCCTGGCGGATTCGGAACCGATACAGGAGGCTCGATAAGGCAACCTGCGGCTCTGTGCGGCTGCGTCGGTCTTAAGCCCACATACGGCAGAGTCTCGCGGTACGGAATAATAGCCTACGGAAGTTCCTTGGATCAGGCCGGACCCTTTGCCCGCTCTGTGAAAGACTGCGCCAGACTGCTGGCCTCCGTGGCCGGCCCCGACGGCCTCGATTCCACCGCCTCGACCATTCCCGTCGATGATTATTTGAATCCCGCAGAACTTGACGTTAAACAGCTTACCCTAGGACTACCCAAAGAACTTTGGTCAGCCTCTTTTTCCCCAGAAGTCGAAACGGTTCTGCAAGAGGCTAAAACGCTTCTTACTAAAGCCGGAGTAAACTTAAAAGAGGTTTCGCTGCCGAGCTTGAAGTACAGCGTGGCTTCTTATTACATCTTAGCGTCTGCGGAAGCGAGCACCAATCTGGCCCGCTACGACGGAGTCCGCTACGGCTATCGAGCGCCAGATCGCTCTGGGCTGGCGGAACTGTACTTATCCAGCCGAAGCCATGGTTTCGGTCCTGAAGTGCAAAGACGCATCTTGCTTGGAACTTTCGTTTTGTCTTCCGGCTATTACGACGCCTACTTTCGCAAGGCCGCCCAGGTAAGACGGCTTATACAGCAGCAGTACGACGCCGCCTTGGAGAGCTGTCAGTTTCTGCTGGCGCCCGTCTCATCCATACCGGCTTGGCCCTTTGGTTCCTTTACCAACGATCCCTTAACCATTTACCAACTCGACATGATGACCCTGCCTCTAAATTTAGCCGGCGCTCCGGGTTTGTCGCTTCCCTGCGGACTTGGCGCCGACGGTCTGCCGGTCGGAATTCAAATTATGGGCAGAGCGTTTGATGAGTCGGCTCTGCTGAAGGCTGGATCGCTTATAGAGCAAGTGTTTCCGCCCATCGGGACCCCTGAAGTCAAGGCCAAGGAGTGATGTCTTCATCGCCGTACAGATGGCGAAAAATTTTCGAGGCCAAAAAAAATTTAATTTTTTCGTCTAAACTCTGTGTTATTTGTTGCATCCCTGAATTTTTTAGTATATAAAGTAAGTGCAACCTATGTGATTTTGTGCTTTACCAATTTGCTCATTTGTAACCCAAACCCAGGAGCCAGGGGCAAGGGAACTAAAATCCAATGCCGGCTTAGGCAAGCGAGCCGAGAGGTAATTTCAAGTATGTTCTTTTTCCGTTCACTTGATGGCGGGGAGTGGTCGGTTTAGTCTGCTTGTTTTACGCTAGGCTCAAACATGCCGAATTCTTGAATAAACGCCCTACCTTGAAAGCAGCATTTTTTCTTTCTTGATAGACGTATCTTCAAGCTGCGGAATTGCGAATTTTAGTGCGAATCAATTTTCAACGGCCTATGGTAGCTGCCTGCCTTAAGCTGAAGGTAGAAGCACAGCGGTACATTCGCGTTTCGTCTTGAACTTTGGGGTTTCCCCATCAACAATGAGATAACTAAGGAGATTTTTGTTTTATGACTAAAGCGGAACTCATCTCTCAAGTCGCTAAAGACAGCGAGCTAACGAAAGCTCAAGCCCAGAAGGCGCTGGAGAGCGTAATTTCTTCAGTAGTAAAGGCCCTTAAAAAGGATAGCCGCTTCCCGATTTTCGGTTTGGGCGTCTTTCAAGTCGTGAAACGCCCCAAGCGTAAGGGTCGCAATCCTCGCTCCGGTGAACCTTTGACGATCAAAGCTCACAAGGCTGTTAAGTTCAAACCGGCCAAAGTCTTAAAAGACGCTGTCAATAACGGCAAGTAAAATTTCTTGAGCCATAGGCGAAAAAGCCGGGGGAAACCCCGGCTTTTTTTATATCCGCAAATGTACTTTTATCCAAAAACTCTGTTACTCTAAAATAATTTTAGTAAACAACTATAATAGTTAATAATT
>JAISZP010000144.1 GCA_031269135.1 Deltaproteobacteria bacterium
CAAACAAACTAGAAGCCAAATATTTAGATGCCTACACCTCAGTGGCGGTAATGAATTTGATAGTTCATTACCGCCACTAGCGTTTATTTTTCATCGCGTCTGATTTTCATCAGCATCTATTTTTCTTCAGCAGCTGGTTTTCATCAGCATCTGTTTTTCACTAGCGTCTATTTTTCTTCAACATCTGGTTTTTCGCCAGTAATCACAGGCGCTTTAAGTTTAGTTGCGGCCTTTGTTTTTCAGTTTGCGACAATAATATTCAATTTTCGCCTAAGTTCCTTTTCCGTCAATTTTACGTGGGACTCTGAGGCGGCAAAAACCTTCGCAAGGCCGCATTCGCTTCATTTTTGCCGGAATCTTACGACTACAATGCGAAAAAAGCTAAAGCCCGCTATATCTGAGCTTTTTCAGCAGCCCTTCTCCAGCGAAAAACCCGCAGGCTTCATAATTTCGTAATACTTACGCGCAACTATTTCTCAATTTCTCTTCCCCACTTGCCAAATCTCAACGATAGCACTATAATTCAAAACTTCCGTCTGGGTGAAGTCGCCTAAGGTCCGCCAAGCATCCACCGACCACCCTCCAACGCCATCCGATTTCACCCTTTATTTTCATCAACCAACCAATAGCCCAATCAGTTTTTACGACCTATTTCCAAGGGCTAAAAATAGGAGCGTTCTTTTTTCCATGCCGCTAGACCATCTAATCAACAAGACCGTGGGACAAGTATTAGAGAATAACGCCAAGCATTATCCTGATCAAGAGGCTCTCATCTATCCTGATCGAAAGCGTCGCTACAGTTGGTCGCAGTTAAACCAAGAGGTCGACCTTTTGGCCAGAGGTCTTTTAGCTTTAGGAGTAAAGAAGAATGATAGGATCGCCATCTGGGCCACAAACGTGCCTCAGTGGCTGACCTTAATGTACGCCTCTTCCAAAATCGGGGCGATATTGGTCACCGTCAACACTCACTACCGCAGAGCCGAGATTGAGTATCTATTAAAACAGTCCGAATCCAATTACTTGTTTTTGATAGATGGATTTCGCGGCTTCAGCTACATAGACACCATAAATCAAATCGCGCCTGAAATTGCTTTCGCTCAAGAAGGCGCCGACATTCGCTCGGAGGCTCTGCCGTTTTTGAAAAAGATCGTCACCCTGGGCGAGAGCTCTTATCCCGGCATGTACAGCTATGACGGCGTCTTAAAACTGGGAGAAAACGTCCCCAACCAGCGCCTTCGAGAGATCTTCGAAAGCCTCGGCTTCGACGACACCATAAACATGCAGTACACCAGCGGGACTACGGGCTTTCCCAAAGGGGTCATGCTGACCCATCAAAACATCGTCACCAACGGCTACTGGATCGGTTATAATCAAGGTTTGACGCAAAAAGACAAAATCTGCCTGCCTGTTCCTCTGTTTCACTGTTTCGGCTTGGTTTTAGGCGCCATGGCCGCTCTAAACCACGCCTCGGCTATGGTGATACTGGACATCTACAGCGCCATGGGCATTTTGGTCAACGTGGAAAAAGAAAAGTGCACCGCCATTTACGGCGTTCCTTCGATGTTCATATCCCTTTTGGAGCAAAAAAGCTTCAGCACCTTTGATTTGTCGACCCTTCGCACCGGCATCATGGCCGGCTCTCCTTGCCCCATCAAGACCATGCAGCAGACCATCGATCTGATGAACATGCGGGACATCACCATCTGCTACGGCATGACGGAAACAAGCCCGGTGGTCTCTCAGACGACCAAAGACGACAGTTTGGAAAAAAAGACCGGCACCGTCGGCAAAGCGATGCCCGGGGTGAAGCTCAAGATTGTGGACCCTGAAACCCGGCAAGAGCTTGAAACCGGCGAAATCGGCGAGGTCGTCGTCAAAGGGTACGTCAACATGAAGGGGTACTACAACCTCCCCCAAGCCACCAACGAAATAATCGACAAAGACGGCTGGGTCCACACGGGAGATTTGGGCAAGTTCGATCAAGACGGATACCTGGTGATCACCGGTCGCTGGAAAGACATGATCATCAGAGCCGGCGAAAACATCTACCCCACAGAGGTGGAAGAGGCCATTCGGCGCATGCCGGGAATCGTCGATGTGGCGGTGGTCGCCGTCCCTTCCAAACTCCACGGCGAGGAACTGGGCGCTTTTCTGATCATAGATGAAGACGTCCCGGAAATCACCGTAAGACATCTTAAACGCTTTTTAAGGCCCTTGATCTCAGGCTACAAGATCCCACGATTCGTCAAAGTGGTGGAAAGCTTCCCGCTGACCGCCAGCGGTAAAATACAAAAATTCATGTTGAGGGATATGGCGGCAAGCCTATGGGGCACCGAGCCAACCCCCAAGTAAGCCGCCGGGCCAGATGCAATGCCGACTGCAAGGTCGGCTGCAAGACAAGATCCTAAGCAGGCTGCAAGGCCAGCCGCCAAGCTAGCCGCTAGACAAGATTCTAAGCCGACTGCAAGGCCGGCTGCCAGGCTAGCCGCAAGACAAGATTTTAAGCAGGCTGCAAGGCCGGCTGCCAGGCTAGCGCAAGACAAGACCATAAGTGGCTGCCGGACTTTGACGGTCATTATTTCGTCACCCGAGAAGACAACTTCATCGGCAATGTGATAATATGTTCGTCATCGCAGCCGACTCCGACTTAAGAGGCAATCTTGCGCTCGGCTAAGCTATCTTGCTCTCGGCTGGACAATCTTGCGCTCGGTTATAGTCCGGCGTTTTTCTGCGGGAAGACTTATAGGTATATTAACTGACGACCATCACAAGGAGATAGATATGCCTTTTGAATTATCTGAACGAATCAAGGCCCTACCCCCCTACCTTTTCAAAGAACTTGACCGAATCCGCGACGAAGTAAGGTCTCGCGGAGTCGACGTTATAGACCTAGGAGTCGGCGACCCGGACCGCCCTACTCCCTCGCACATAATCGAAGCGCTCAACAAGGCCGCCTTGGATCCCAAAAACCATCAGTATCCGGTATACTCCGGCATGACCGCCTTCAGAGACGTGGTGGCCGATTGGTACAAAAGGCGCTACGACGTAGAGCTGACGGCCCAGACTCATATCTGTTCGCTCATAGGCTCTAAAGAGGGCTTGGCTCAGTTCCCTTTGGCTTTCATAAACCCAGGGGACCTGGTGCTTGTTCCAGAGCCTTCATACCCCGTCTACCGCAGCGGAACTCTCTTCGCCGGAGGGCAGAGCCATTACATGCCTCTGCTGGAGAAAAACGGCTTTCTCCCCGACTACCAGTCGATTTCTCCGGAGATCTTAAAGAAAGCCAAGATACTTTGGATAAATTACCCCAACAACCCCACCGGGGCCGCGACAAGCCTAGACTGGTACAAGGATTTGGTGGAATTCGCCCGCAAATGGAACATCATCATCGCCTCCGACGCCGCCTACTCCGAAGTCACATGGCTGGATAAACCCCACGCCAGCATCCTGCAGGTCCCTGGAGCTTTGGATGTGGCCATAGAATTTCACAGCCTCTCGAAAACCTACAACATGACCGGCTGGCGCATCGGCTGGGCTGCGGGAAACGCCACTCTGATAAAAGGCTTGGGTTTGGTTAAGAGCAATGTCGACTCGGGAGTCTTCCAAGCGGTCCAGTTCGCCGGCATGGCGGCCTTGGAAGGTCCTCAGGACTGCGTCAAGGCCATGGGACAGCTTTACAAAAAACGCCGGGAAGTCTTGGTTGCAGGTTTAGCCGCAGCCTCTCTTTCGGTCTTGGATACCGCCTATACCTTCTACGTCTGGGTGAGGGTGCCCGCTGGACTAAAATCCGCCGATTTCGCCTCCAAGCTTCTGAATGAAGTAGGGATCGTCGCCACCCCCGGCAACGGCTTCGGACCGTCAGGAGAGGGTTATGTCCGCTTCGCCTTGGTTCAGCAAGAAGCTCGCTTGAAGGAAGCCGCCGACAGACTGGCCACCCTTAAATTTTAACTTCTTGATAATACTGAAAAAATATTCGGCGATTTGCGGATTTTTTCTGAACATTGACAAGATATTAGTTTTTTATTAAAATTAATATCTTCTCAATGGCCAAGTCTACTGGTGTTGAGGACTAAAAACGCTCCGAAAAAGGCGGCATAGCCAAGTGGCTAAGGCGACGGTCTGCAAAACCGTTATCGGCGGTTCGAATCCGCCTGCCGCCTCCAACTCCTAAAAATCATGTCTTCCGATATGTCCATAAGCCCCCCTAAACCCCTTGCAAATCAAGGGGTTTTTTAGTTTGTAGCTTTTTAAGGCGCCGTAAGAAACTTTATGATCATAAAATTTTAAGGAGGCATCAGGGATAGCCTCAGAGGCAACCACAAGGGCGCCATCAGAGATAGACTCAGGGGCAGCATCAAGGGTAACCTCATGGAGCAGCCTCAGGGACAACCACAGGGGCAACATCAGAGGTAGGCTCAGGGGCAACCACAGAGATGGCTCAGAAACTGCCTGAAGGGGCAGCCGATTGAAAGAGATTTCTCTGAGTATTTAATTCGGCTGCGCTCAAACAATATGCCCTTTTGAGCCGGCGCTGACGTCGTTTTAAAGCTCGCCCAATCGACCGCTTTGAGATTAGTGACTTTCGCCTGACGACTGCCGTTTTTTTCTTGAAAAGACAAGAGCTCAAAAGTATACTACTGATATTCGTTTGCAGCCGCTTATGCGCGAGACCGAATAGTTCAGCCGCTTGGAAATTGACGTTTCTTTTTTTTCCTCATCCGGCTGACGACAACCCTGTAGACGATAGAGCTGTAGACGATAGCGCTGCCGACGACACTGTCGGCAGTTGAGGATGGATTTGCGCAACAGGGGGACAAAGTTCCGCAGTTGCGAGGCTAAAAAGTCAAGTCAGCGGTTAGGGACGAGTAGAGCGCTTGTTTTAGCGCAAAACCTTAACTGCCTAATTTGTCCTCAAAGCTGTCTGGCTTGG
>JAISZP010000253.1 GCA_031269135.1 Deltaproteobacteria bacterium
TTGAAGGCCTTCCGTATAGCTATCGGCCTCGGATTGAGCTTCAATGACTACAAGATTCCTACCCTTGAAAACCAAGACATAATCCGCCTTTAAGCTTCCCAGCCTTTGTCCTGCCGCACAGGCAAGTCTCCCCTCAGAAATTGAAAACTCCCGCCTAATCCGACTCCCCTCGACAACTTCCCAGCCAGCTTCTTCAACGCCGGGTCAATGAGTTCAGCTCTGGCCTCTGATTCAATTCTGGTCTCTGATTCATTCAGCAACTTTCGCCATCGAAATGACTGCTTGATGATATCCATAGATTGCCCGAAAAAAAAACGAAAAGCGAAACAGTAAAGCGAAAAAACAAGCGATGACCGATCGACGAAGGCAGGCTAAAACAGGGAGTTTGCCGTATTGATCGGAAGGTTTAAATGTAAAAAGGCCTTGTCGGTGGCTAAACGCCCTCTGGGTCCTCGGTGGATGAAGCCCTCTTGAATGAGGTATGGCTCGTAGACCTCGGAAATAGTCTCCGCCTCTTCGCCTACGGCGATGGAGAGAGTCTCCAGTCCGACGGGTCCTCCGGAGAATTTTAGACAGATAGCCTCAAGCAGACGCCGATCCAAGCCGTCAAGGCCGTAATGGTCGATATCCAAAAGAGCCAAACCTTGGTCGGCGGTGACTTTATCGATAAGTCCATTTGATTTCACCTCGGCGAAGTCGCGCACTCTTCTAAGCAGCCTACCGGCGACTCTAGGCGTGCCGCGGCTACGCTTGGCTATCTCGACGGCGCCTTCAGGATTTATATTAGCTTTCAAGAGAGCGGCGGCTCTCTGAACAATCAAAGCCAAATCTTCAGAGCTGTAGTAGTCGAGCCTGAGCTGGATTCCAAAGCGATCTCTCAGCGGCGGGGTAAGCAGTCCCGCCCTGGTGGTGGCGCCTACTAAAGTGAATTTGGGGAGATCGAGTCGTACCGAGCGGGCGCCGGGACCTTGGCCGACCATGAGATCGAGCTTGAAATCTTCCATGGCCGGGTAGAGAATTTCTTCGACTATCGGGCTTAAACGGTGAATCTCATCTATAAAAAGAACGTCTTTTTCAGACAGGTTCGTCAGAAGAGCCGCCAGATCGCCCGGCCTCTCGATCACCGGACCGGAGGTGTTTTTGAAGCCGGTTCCCATTTCCAGGCTGATTATCTGGGCGAGGGTCGTTTTACCTAGACCTGGGTGACCATGGATGAGGGTGTGGTCTAAACTGTCTCCTCTTTTCGTCGCCGCTTCGATGAAAATCGCCAGTTTATTCTTGATTTCAGCCTGACCCATAAAGTCGCTGAGGCGTTTAGGTCTAATGGTTAGTTCCACCGCCTCGTCTTGGGGAGCGGAAGCGGGATCGAGCACGCCTTTCTTCATAGATCAAAGCTTTCTCATTATTGTTTTGCAAGCGAAATCTGAACGAGCGTCTGAATTTAAATCCAGTAGCGGTTGGAGACCGGCAAAGAGTTTTTATAATATTCAAGGTATTTAAAGATCGTCTGTTTGAGGTCGCAGCGCTGGGCTATCTCGTGAATGCCGCGAATGTCGGAGAAATAGTCGAGGTTGTCGAAAATATGCTTTGATTTGTCGCACAGAGTCGAGGCTCTGACGTCTTGTTCGATGACGGGAAAACCTCTGGCTTCCATGACGCGAGGCCCGGTGAAGATGACCAGGGCATTGGGTTCGGCTATGATTACGTCTCCTAAAGCGGCATAACTGGCGATGGCGCCGCCGGTGGACGGGTCGCCCAGGATCGAGATGAAGGGTAGTCCTTCGCGTTTGAGGCGGGTGATGCAGTTCACTGTCTTGACCATCTGCATCAAGGCCGGAGTCCCCTCCAACACTCTTGCTCCGCCGGAACAACACAGGCTGATCAAGGGGAGCTTTTTGCCTAAAGCATATTCGGAAAGACGAAGAAATTTTTCTCCGAACACCACCCCCATGGTGCCGCCGGCGAAGTAAAACTCGCATATGGCGAGCGTCACATGGTGACCATAGATCTTGGCTTCTCCGGTCACCAGAGCTTCGTGAAAGGGCGTGCGTTGGTCCTGTTTCGATAGAAAGTTGACGTACTCGGTGGTTAAAAGAGAGGGATGCAGAAGATGGTGGGCGGTCAGATCTCGGTTCATCTCTTTGAAGCTGTCGGGATCGGTCAAGCAATTGATCCAACCCATCGCTCCCATTATACGGCTGGCGCCGCACATAGGGCAGACGTAGTTGTTGGACATGAACGCCGAAAGAGGCATGACGGCCCCGCAACCTGCTTCGGAACCGCTGCCTTTAAGGCTCATATCTCCGCATTTGACGTATTGCTCCGGGCGGGTTGCAGGGTCGGTTTGTTCGCCCCATTCTATTCCCGGCTGGATATCTTGACTGGTGAGGTTAAAGGTTTTCAGATCCGGCGTCGGGAAAGGCCTGCGTCTCAGCGGCGTCAAGCGGAAAAATGAAGTCCAGCGACTTTTTTTCTTCCAGGCCTCGTTTTTATAGACGCCGAAAGATTTAGCTCGGCTGCGTCTGATCCTAAGGAGCGCTCTGATGTTTCTCTTGCCGAGATCTTTCACCGTCTTTTCCAAATAGCTCGCCAGAGGTTTGGCGTATCCCGCAATGTCGTTTACCTGTTTAGGGGAGGGGAGCACATGGTCGATTATGCCCAGCTCCAAAAGCTCATTGGCCGTGGGTTTGGAGATAAGAAGAGCCTCCCGCACTTTGGTCGGATCCCTAAAGATTATGGCCGCTAAGCTCTCCGGCGGGGCTGTGGCGTACAGCGCGTCGTCGAATTGGGCCCGGCGGTCGGTCATCTGTATGGCCAACGCGCCGCCGCTTCCGCCTTCGCCGATGATGACCGAGATGGTGGGCAGAGGTATGGTCAGAAAATTTCTGATCAATAAAGCGATGAAAAAAGCCTGGAAATGCCGGGCCGATTCCATGGAAATATCAGCCCCATAGGTGTCTATCAGGGTGATGATGGAGACGAGATCTCCTTGGGAGGCTCTCTGTACGGCTCTATTCAAAAAACGGACGATGTTGGAATGGTCGTCGGCGGTCAGCATGCCATGATTGAGCTTGGCGAGATCCTCTTTGGTGCGAAGGTTTTCAGGCTTAGGCTTTTGCTGGGCGATTATGAAAATATTTCTTCCCCACTGCTCGGTTTCCCCCAGTATCAAGGCGTCGCTGTAGGGAAGCATCCTTCTGAACGATGGGAAGATGGCTTGTATTAGATCAGATGAGCGCGGTCGAAGGGGAGACCTAGTCCGGCGGCGGAAAATCTCAACCACATCTATAGGCTCGTTTTGCATGTAATCTCCAAAAATGTAAGTTGACAAGCAAGTATTGACCAACTGAACCGATGGTTGTCGCAGCGGTCGGTAAAAAAGTCGTTTCCAACCCGACCGTAGTCAGGTTAATTTGGTAAAATAGCATTTTTTGGGTGAAAATATCAAGTGTGATAAAAAGTGAAAAAATATAAAAATTTCTATATTTATCAGCTTAATGACGGATTTTTATTGGCTAATAAGTGATTAATGAATATTAGAGATAGGTAGATGCAAGCAACCAAGTGCGCAACCAAGTCGCCGAGCAACAAGTCAAGTAGGCAGGCAAACTGCCAAGCAACCAGTCAAGTAGGCAGGCAAGCTTCCAAGCAGTCAACCAAGCTGCCAAGCAGGCAAGCAAGCGACAAATCGGCGACATCGGACCAAGCGCGGCGACTGCCGCCGGATGGTCGGCTGGATGGATGGATGAAATGGAGATGGGGCAAGGAGATAGGAGAAAAAGTGCGATAGAGCGCCTTTTTTGAAAGGTGATGGGGTGACTATAAAATCGATATCTATTGATTTTGCGATATATGATAAGCAAAATTTCTAACAAATTCATTTTCATCAGATGAAAGACTTTTTATCATCCTTGCATCGATTTTATGACTGCCGTTAAATAGCACATTCATAGCGTTTATTTTCCAACGCCACAGATATGGCGGCTTAATGTAAAAAAATTTGGGTCTCAATAGTTTATCTATCTCTTCATAAGTCATCTCCAGTATTTTTTTCGGGTCCATGAAAGCGCTGAGAAAATTGAGGTTTGGAAAGTCCTCCTCTTCTTTCCATTTGCCTTTGTTGTTTGGGCAACAATCTTGGCAAGCATCGCAGCCGTATAACCATTCGCCGATTTGTTTCAACGTTTCCAGCTGAACTTCGACATTGTCGCTGATAGTCGTAAGCCGACTCGCGCATGTTTTAAAATTCATGGTGTAGGGAGCGCTTAGGGATTTAGTGGGGCAACTTTTTAGACAATTCGCGCAATTTTCAGGGCAGGGTTGTTGGGACTGATCGT